>DASYBA010000001.1:0-6823 GCA_036501005.1 Candidatus Xenobia bacterium
CCCTGGCACGCGACAAATGTTGGACGTCCATCTCATTGGCCTGTAGCACTGCAACCAACCGCTCCAGTGCTTCCTCAAAGTCCGCTCTTGGCATGTCATCTCCGGCCAGTGGCCTGGCGCCGAAACGATATGACATAAGAAAAAGGCCTATATGCGTACCCGATATAAGTCACTCATCTGGACCTTTGTCTATGTAATACTCATGTCCCGTTCCATATCTGCGAAGAACCACCGCTTCGAACACTACATATCTTCCGCCAGCGGTGAGTCTTCTCATATATAGAAAGCGCGGGCGCGCTGGTTACACGAGAGAGCCGATCATGCCGCCGAGCTGGCTGAGGTTGAGGGACTGGTTGGGATGGGTCCATGCTCCCTGGTCGACCTGGTTGGAGTTGGCCGCGGTGACGATGCTCCAGAATTCGTTGGGCTGGATGTAGCTCCCGTGCGTGTTGGGCTGGCCCTGGGCGTTGTTGGCCGGCAATTCGATATGCAACCGATCACTGTAGCCGTTGTAGCCAGAGGGCTGGCGAGAGATGCCGGGGATGCTGTCGGTCACGTTGAGCACCGGGTCGCCCTGCGATTCCGCCACCACCAGGCGGGTATCTTTCGGCACATTGTTGGTGGTGTAGGGGGTGCCCATGCTGACGACCGTATTGACGTGGTCCTTGGTGTCCTTGTCAATAAGGCCAGCCTCGGTGGCCGCTTCCTGCCCGCCCGCACTGTAGCCGATAAACTCCAGCTTGTCGCCGGACTGCACGTGGTCTGCCTGCAGCTCGCCCTCGAGGTCCTTTTCCTGGCTTTGGGCCACCGAGCTGTTCGGATTGGCCGCCTGCTCGTAGTCGGCCAGGTTGTTGATGAAGGACGACGGGTTGTTCATGGCCGGGAACGGCGAGGGCTGCTGAATGATGTTGCCGGCCGAGACTCCGTGCGATTCGAGAGTCTTGGCCTCGTTGGCGGTGTCGCCCGTGCCCTGGCTGCCCAGCCCGCCGAAGAGCACGTAGACCGTGCGGCCGTCGTCGCCGCTGTCGTCCCCGGCCACCGACTGCATGGCCCCGCCAATCTTGTCGCTGGCTGCCTTCTGGGCGAACAGGTTGGGTGCCGCCGACTCGGCGAAGTTGCCCACCGAGCCCAGGGTCTGCCCGACCTGGCCCACGGCCCCGGTCAGGTCCTTCCAGATCGTCCCACCAATCGATCCAAGAGCCATACCGAGACTATCCCACGAGGGGGGTGCCCAGTCAACGGATGCGAGATCTTTTAACCTCTGGTCAACGCGCCGTTAACGTTGATAGATGGCGGCTTTCTCATCTTCGCTCGACCACAGGGCCTGCCACGACGCATCGAGCTGGCCCAGCGCCGCATCGCCGAACTGGACCACCAGCAAGCGCTCGCGGTCACCGTCCGTCGCTCGCACCCGCAGACCCGAGGAGCCCTCGGCCTCGGCGGTGAGCGACGCGGTGTCCCAGTCTCGGCGGAGCGACAGCAGCTTCTTATAATGGCGCAAAACGGTGGCGTGCGGCTCCGCAGCCCGCTCCTCCCAGCGCAGACGGGAGCGGCGGAAAGTCTCCTCGGACTGCGGGTCTGGTACGGTGCCCCCCGCAAAAGCGGCGAACTGGCCGAACTCTCGACGCCGCCCCTCGGACACCTGGCGCCCGAGGTCTCCGGCGTGGTCGCTGAAGTACTGGAAGGGCGAACTGGCCGCAAACTCCTGGCCCATGAAGAGCAGGGGCGTGGCGGGCAGAAAAAGCAGCAGGGCGGACGCCGCCAGGTAGCGGGAGAGCGTCACCCCCGGCAACTGGTGGATGCGCTCCCCGAGCGCTCGATTGCCCACCTGGTCGTGGTTCTGCAGGCAGTACACGAACTTGTGCCACGGCACGTTGGTGGCTACCGTACCGCGCGGCTTGCCCCAATGTTTCGACATTTGCCCCTGATAGA
This sequence comes from Candidatus Xenobia bacterium, assembly GCA_036501005.1. Taxonomy (GTDB): domain Bacteria; phylum Vulcanimicrobiota; class Xenobia; order RGZZ01; family DASYBA01; genus DASYBA01. The sequence goes on from DASYBA010000001.1 coordinate 1,933, forward strand.
GCCAGCCACCCTGGATGGTCGCCGCCAGCTCGGCCACCGTGCCCTGGTAGTCTTCGTAGTAGCCGTCCCGCTCACCGGTCAGCATCACGTGTAGCACGTGGTGGAAGTCGTCGGCGTAGACGGCATCGATGCCGTAGCGCTCCAGGACCGACGTATTGTTGCGATCGTCCTCGGCGATGACCAGCTTGTTGCCCATGCGATGCGCAACATAGGCGATACGCTCCAGGATGTGCGTATCGCTTGAGTCGTACAGGCGATGCGCCGCATCCAGGCGCAGGCCGTCGATATCGAATCCCTCCAGCCAGAAGAGGGCATTCTCGGCCAGCAGGCGCCGGGTGGCCCCCGAGTCGCCGCCGTCCAGGTTGATGGCGGCGCCCCACGGGGTGTGGTACCGTTCGGTGAAGTAGGCAGGATTGAACTGTGCGATATAGTTCCCGTCCGGCCCGAAGTGGTTGTAGACGACGTCGAGAATGACCGACAGGCCCCGCTCGTGGCAGGCGTCGACCAGGCCGCGCAGCCCGGCCGGGCCGCCGTAGCAGTGTGAAGGGGCAAACCAGTTGACGCCGTCGTAACCCCAGTTCCAGCGGCCGGGAAACTCGGCGACCGGCATGAGCTGCACCGCGGTCACCCCCAGATCGACCAGGTCGTCCAGGCGGCTGATGAGACCTTCGAACGTTCCGGCCGGCGACATGCAGCCGACGTGGCATTCGTAGATCACCATGTTGTCCGTTTCCGGACCGGCCCAGGCGACCTCCTTGGAGGGCGGAACCCGTCCCATGACGCCGTCGGCGACCACGACCGGCACCCCGGAAGGGCCATGCGGTCCTGCCGGTTGGGAATACGAGCACGGGTCGGGATAGCTGCCGTCGCCGTTCAGCCGGTATCGATACAAATCTCCGGATTTGAGGTCTCGCACCGTGCCGGAGAAATGGCCATCGGCCGACCGCTCGAGCGGAAACCGCCGGTCGCCCGACTCCACCTCGACGGTCTGCGCCTGCGGGGCATAGACGCGAAAGCGCACCCCATCTCGTGTCAACCAAGCGCCTTGCATGTCAGACTTCTCCTTCTGAGCGCCACAGCAGAGCGACCGGGAGGTGCTCCAGCACCTTCCCCAGCCACAGACCGGTCCGCCCCTCAAACTTCTCGCTCGTCAGCGTGGCGCCACTGAGAATATCGACGAAGCGGCCCTCTGGCACGGGGAGCCATGTGCCCGGCCAGGACTGCGGGGTCAAGAGACCATCCGGATCCAGCATTCGATACACGTGCCGCGGCGCGACGGCCACCACGGTCTGCCCTTCAAGCTGTCGAACCAAGGCGCAGACGTGCTCCCGCAGGGGGCCGACCGCCTCCGCCGGCAGGTAGCGCCCGCGGGCGAACAGGTCGGCGTGCTGGCGGCGAAACCGCAGCAACCGAGCCGTCACAAACAACTTCAGGCGCCCCTCTTCCAGGGGATCGTGCAGACTCGCATAGAGCTCCCCCACGTCGCTGTCTTCCAACACGGCATCCAGCATGCGAAAGCGGTGGGGATAGTCGACCGGCCGTCGATTGTCCGGATCGACCAGGCTGTCGTCCCACAACTCGCACCCCTGATAGATGTCGGGCACCCCTGGGCTGGCCGTCTTCAACAGCACCTGGGAAAGCGAGTTGTGCAGGCCGGCCAGGGCGACCCGCCGCATGAAGCCGATCATGTCGGCCATGAACGCCTCGTTTCCTTCCAACACGCGGTCGACAAAGGCCAGCACCGCCGTCTCGTAGCCCACGTCCGAATTGAGCCAACTGCTATGCACCTTGGCTTCCCGCAGCGTCTTGCGCATGGTGTCTTGAATGCGGCGACGGTATTCGTCGTCCAGGCTCAAGGTGCGCGGCCAGGTGCCCACCAGCGTCTGATAGAAGTAGTACTCCTCGTTGCGATCCGGCACCAGACGTCCGTTGATGTCCTGCTTGTGCCGCATATGCATGCGGTTCCACAGCCACAGATGGTACTTCCACTCTTCCGGAATCTCCGACAGCACGTTGATGCGGGCCCGCACGTCTTCGGATCGCTTGGTGTCGTGGGTGGACGTGGCCGACAGCGCACCCGGCCACACGCGCAGCCGCTCCTCGTTTTTGGCGTGGAAATCAGCCGGAGAGGCGCCGAAGCGCTGGGGCTCCCCGCCCACCTCGTTGAGCGAGATGAGTCGATTGTAGAGAAAAAAACAGGTGTCCTCGACGCCCTTGGCCGTGATGGCGCCGGTGAGCTGTTGCAGTTTCATGACGAAGGTGAGGACTGCGTCGCGGCGCTCCCCGTCCGCGAGACGGAGGGTCAGGACGTCGAGGAGGAAGTTGAAGATGCTCGCATCCAGTCCTGCCGCCTTGCGGCGGGCTCGGCTGATGGCCTCTTCGACATAACGCTGATCCCGGTCTTCCAGGCCGTTCTCGTCGGCGTAGGTCCGATAGATGCCCAGACAAGCGATATACTCGACCAGCACGCGTCGCAGGCTGTTCCCGGTGAAGTCTTTGGTGCGGCGGTTCATCCAGGCGATCCGGCACAAGCGTCGGGTCAGCATGTTGATTTCGCTGGCCATGGCATACGCCATGACGAGCTTTTTCTTGCGATACACCATGTCGTGGAACGACCGACGGCGACGGGTGAAGCGGCGGTAGATCCCGTCGATGGCCTCGGCATTGCTTCTTTGCACGAAGAGGCCGTTGAGGGCGTTGAGAAACTCGTAGCCGGTCGTGCCGTCGATGGCCCACGCGGAGGGCATGCGCTCGCTCGACGCCAGAATCTTCTCCGCCACGACGTAGAACGAACGCTGCAGGGTGCCGGCCCGGCCCTCCGTCACCTCTTCGCTGAACCGCTGTCGAATCCACGCTTCGATCTCCGGCCACTGGCCTTCTCCATTCCATCGCTGGCGGGCCGCCGACACCACGTGTTCCTCCTGCAGCCGGGCAAAGTAGGCCGACGGGTTGTAGAGGCCGTCGGGATGGTCGATACGGAGGCCGTCGATGACGCCCTTGTCGTCCCAAGCCAGCACCAGCCGGTGCATCTGGGCGAAGACCGCCGGGTCTTCCATGCGAATGGCCGCCAGTCCGTTGATGTCGAAAAATCGCCGGTAGTTGATTTCTTCTCCGGCGACCCGCCAATGGGCCAATCGCCAGGGTTGGTCGGCCAGCAGCCGGTCCAGCTCGTCAAAACTGGCCGGGTCACCCGTCTGGCCGTTGATGGCCGAGAGGCACGCTTCGACATGGCGAGCCACAACGGCATCCGACATCAGCCCGGCCAGCTTGGTTCGAATGGCATCCCGGGCCTGGGTCCGCTCCCCGACCGGCGTTCCTACGTATGGCGGAGGCAGGTTCTTGACGTCCGACAGCAGTGCGTCGAGCTCTGGAGGGACATCCTTTCGCTCCAGGATTCGCCACCACGAGTTGACGGTCAGGGGCAGCACATGTTCGAAATAGACGACTTCGAACCCGGTGCCGGTGCACCGTATGCGGAGCTGGCCCTTTTCCAGCACGTCGCCATACTGCTCGCCCAGGACCGGTACCAGCACCCGATCCGACAGATCGGAACGGGTGGGCTTCCAGTCGATATCGAAATAGGCGGCACGCGAGGAGGCCGGTCCCCCTTCCAGTAAATCCATCCAGTAGGGGTTGAGCTGGCCGATGCCGATGTGATTCGACACAAAATCGACAATCAGGCCCATGCCGTGCTGCCGCAAAGTTTCGACCAGATGCTTGAAGTCGTCGGGCGTGCCCAGTTCGGGATTGAGCTCCGCGTGGTCCAGCACGTCGTAGCCATGGGGGCTGCCCGGCATGGCCCGGGAGCAGGGCGACGCGTACACGTGGCTGATGCCGAGTTGGTGCAGGTAGGGAATGAGATCGACCGCCGCGGCGAAGGGAAAGTCCCGGTTCAACTGCAGCCGGTAGGTCGACGACGGCCGCAGCGTGCGAGGCGGGTCTGCCTTCAGCGCCGCGTACAGGCTCTCAGCCACCGTGTACGTCGCCGTCAACATGGGCGGCGCAATTTCAAGACCGCGACCGCCTTCCCCTTCGCTGGCCACGGGGCGACAGCTTGGGGGGAACCCGCGATGGATGGGGCGGGCGCTGCGGCCGGTGGGGCGGTTTCTCCTTCAGCACCCGCAGCACGGTCTGGATGGCCACGTCGAGCTGCCGGTCTACCCCTTCCCGATAGTCTTGCGGCGAATTGTCGACTTCGATGTCGGGGTCGGTCCCGTAGTTCTCCACTCGCCAGCCGACATCGTCGAAGAAGAACGAGTACTCCGGCTGCGTGGTCACCGTGCCGTCGGCCAGGTGGTGGCGCGGGGCGATGCCGATGACGCCGCCCCACGTGCGCTTGCCCACCAGCGGCCCGAGCTTGAGCAGCTTGAAGGTGTGGCTGAAGATGTCTCCGTCCGAGCCGGCGTGCTCGTTGGTCACGGCCACCATGGGGCCGCAGGGCGACTCGTAGAGATACGGCGACGGAGACTGCCAGCGAGGAAAATCGTAGCCGACCCGGCGGCGGGCGAGTTTCTGCAAGAGCAGGCCCGACACGTTGCCCCCGCCGTTGTATCGGACGTCAACCAGGAGCGCATCGCGATCGTATTCGACCAGGTAGCCGCGATGGAACTCTGCATAGCCGTCGACGCCCATGTCGGGAATGTGGAGGTAGCCTACCCGGCCTCCCGTCTTCTCGTGCACGTGGCGCCGATTGTTCTCCACCCACTCTCGATAGCGCAACCCCCGCTCGTCCCCGAGGGCCTTGACCGAAACCGTACGAACGGACCGGCCGGAGCGCACCGTCAACTGGATCTCGTTGCCCGCCTGCCCGACCAGACGCTCGGCCGGTGTGACGCCGCCGCCGACGGGTTGGCCGTTGATGGACAATATGACGTCGCCAGGCTTGACGAGG
>DASYBA010000002.1:0-6277 GCA_036501005.1 Candidatus Xenobia bacterium
CTCCTTCAGGAGCTCGCGCCGCTGCTTGAACGGGAGGGCGCGGAGATCGTGGCCGTTCAGATAGAGGACGTCGAACACGTAGTACGTCACCGGCGTCCGCCGGGAGAGCGTCAAGGCTTGCGCCACACTGGCGTGCATGCGAGGTTGCAGGCGTTCGAACTGGGGCACGCCGTGCTCATCCAGCGCCACGATCTCTCCGTCCAACACGCAGGATTGGGCCGCCACGCTGAGGTGCAGGGCTTCCAGCTCGGGGTACTGCCGAACGATGGGGTTGCCCCGCCGAGACGAGATCGTCACGCGTTGGTCGGTGATGTAGGCGATGGCTCGGACACCATCCCACTTCAGTTCGAACATCCAGTGCGGATCGGAGAAAGGCTTGCAGGCAAACGGCAACATGGGGTCGATGTGGCGCGGCATGGGAAGGGTGCGGGCCGCCGCCGGCAGAGCCAGGTCCGCCGCCTCGGGTCTCTCGGTCGGGCGCTGGTCGGGTTCGCGTCCCGCGGTGGAAGACCAACTGGCGCCAGTCATCCCCCGCGCGATCTCCGCTTGTGACAGCCCGCTGGAGACGCTGCGGGCGTGATCCTCGACATCCCAGCCGGTCACCGCAAACGGGTCTTTTTTCTTGATGAGGAGCCAGCTTTTTCCATCCTGCATGCGGACGAAAGCAAAGGCGCCCTTGAGTTTCTGCCCCTCCATGATGAGCTTGAGATTGCCGCGCTCGTATTGCTTGTCGAAATCGCCGTCCTCGCCGATCGCATAGGTGCCCAGGTCCCACAACATGACCGAGCCGGCGCCGTAGTTGCCGTGGGGAATGACGCCCTCGAACGTCAGGTAGTCGACCGGGTGGTCTTCGACGTGGGCAGCTTGCCGTTTGTTCTTGGGATCGAGCGACGGCCCCCGGGGAACGGCCCACGACTTCAGTACGCCGTCGTGCTCCAGGCGGAAGTCATAGTGCAAGCGGGTAGCATGGTGGCGCTGCACGCAGAAACGGTGGCCGGCCTCTGCAGAGACGACGGGCGGCGGCTCGGGGGTGGCGTCGAAGTGCCGCTTTTTTTCGTATTCCCTAAGGCTCATGGGGAAGGCTTGCGGGCCCGGGCGCTCGAAACAGGGGCGTTCGGCGGGCTCGTGGCTGGCGGCTCCGGGCTGAGATTTTTGTACATGTGAGGCTTCTCGATGCGTTTCAGATTGCTGACCGCGGTCGGAATTTCCTGGGTGGTGCTGGTCGCCGGGTGCGGCGGCGGCGGAGGGGGCGGCGGCAACACTGCTGTCGGCGGCACGGTCCCCATTTCCATCCCCACGCCGACCCCCGTCCACACGTCGACCCCGAACCCGACGCCCCGCCCCACCGTGTCGCAGACCCCGACGCCCGTCCCCACCCCGAGGGCGCACCCGGGCTTGAACTTGAACCCCGCCTGGGTGCCTTTCGGGCCCGATCCGGCCTTTGACAACCAGGAGCAGTTCCTGAACGTGTCGGGTCGAGCAGACGCTCTGGTGGTCGACCCCAGCAATGCAGACATCATGATCCTGGGGACGGCCAGCGGCGGCATCTGGAAAACGACGGACGGCGGCGCCCACTGGTCGCCTCGAAGCGATACCCTGCCCCCCGCCATCGGCACCCTGGCCATGGATCCGAACAACGCCCAGGTCATCTGGGCCGGCACGGGCGAGACCCAGTTCAGCGCGGATGCCCAGTTCGGTTTCGGGCTGCTGAAATCGACAGACGAGGGGCAGACGTGGACGCAGGTCAGCGACCCATCGGCACAGTTCGCGTTCAAGTCGATCTCGCGCATCCTCATCAACCCGGCCAACTCGAGCGAGATGTTCGTCTGCACCGCGCCCGCCGACCTGAGAACCCAGGAGAACGACAACCTGCCGCAGACCGGCCAGATCTACCACAGTACCGACGGCGGCAGCACCTTTACCGACATCACGGCGGCCTCGTCGATAGGCGCCAATGCACCGATCACGGATCTGGTGCGGCGAACCGACACAGGCGCTCTGCTGGCTGCGGTCGATACCAGCGTGCTGGTGGATGAGTTTGACCAGATCTCCAACGACGGCCGCTCCGGCATCTACCGCAGCACGAACGACGGCCAGACCTGGACGAAGATGACCAGCGGTCTACCCGGCGGGGGTAGCGTGGGCCGCATTTCACTGGCCATGTCGCCCGCCAACCAAAGCGACGTCTTCGCCCTGGTAGGCGGTTCGTCGTCGTTTCTCGGAACCAGTGAGTTCCAGGGCCTCTTCGCCTCGACCGACGGGGGCACGACCTGGCACCAGATGAGCATCTCGCCAAACCCGTTCACGATTCCGAATGGAGGCGAGAGCCTCATTGGCGACAACGCCCCGGATCAGCAGACGGAATACAACCAGTTCCTCACCGTCGACGGTAGCAACCGGGTGTACATGGCGGGTCTCGCCATCGTCCGGGTAGACGGCATCAACTTATCGGCATTCACAGGGCAAGCCACCCCGTTGAGCCAGTCCAACCCGCAACTGCCCAACCATCCGCACACGGATCAGCACTTCGCGGTGCTCGACAGCAACGGCAGCCTGAATGTCTGCGACGACGGCGGGATCTTCCAGTTGACCAATCCCAGCGGTGCGACGCTGTCCAACACGTGGAACGATCTCAACGGCAACCTCGAGACGCTGCAGTTCTATACCGGCTCGATAGCGCTGGATTCCTCCCAGAACCTGTTCGCGGTGGGGGGCACCCAGGATAACGGCACCCTGAGCTTCACCGGCAGCAACGTGTGGAACGAGATCGACGGCGGCGACGGCGGCAGCGTGGCCGTCGATCCCTCCAACGTGAACGTGACGTACGATACGTTCGTCGAGTACTATGGACCCCAGTTCCTCGACCAGTGGGTCGACGGCGTCCTGCACGACGCCAGCAATGGCTTCAACTTCAGTGACGGTGCGGCCCCCATCATCCCCCTGCAGGTCAGCCCGCAGAACGACAACCACATGCTGGTGGGCACCACCCGCATGTACGAATCGGTCAACGCGGCCAGCACGGTATCGAATCCGTCTGCCACGGTGAGGTTTTCCGATACGTCGGGAGTGCTGCTCAGCTTCGGTGACTACTTTACGGCAGTCAGCTACGCCCCTTCGAATGACCAGGTGGCCTATGCGGTCAGCAGCATCGGCCGGGTGTTCCGGCGGCAGTCCCGCGGCGGAACCTGGACGGAGGCTGACCAAGGGATTCCCAACAACACGTTCATCGAGACCATGTCGGTGGACCCGGGCGACCCGACCCACGTGCTGGTGGCTGCACCGATCAGCACCGGGGGGACCTTCGGGGCCCGTAACGTCTCCGGGCGGGTCTTCGAAACCAACAACAGCGGGGCCTCATGGCGAGACGTGACGGGCGATCTGCCCAACTACGCCGTGCTCAGCATCGTGCAAGATCCGCGGTTTGTCGACGTTTTCTACGCGGGCACCACCGAGGGGGTCTTCATGAGCCAGAACGACGGCGGCAACTGGACGGCGTATGGGACGGGCCTGCCCGATGGCCGGGCGTGCCAGATGAACATCCTGGCCCCTGGGCAACTGGCAGCGTTCCTGCACGGGCGCAGCATGTGGATGACCTCGACCAATAACAACCTGACCATCACCGGACCGTCGGGGGCGGTGACGCCTCATGTCCGCACGCCCGGTGCGGCGCGGTCAAGGCATCCGAGAACCGGGTCGCACTAGGATCGGCTGCGTGTGCCACGTGCCCTGCACGGTGAAGGGACCCGCTGTGTCGGGCTGCAAGATGTGGCCGGTGAGGGGGAGCGATCCCGCCTGCCGGGCCGGCGCCGGGAACGGGCCTTCAACGACTAGTACCAGCGGCGGTGTGCTTCCATCGAGGTACACCGCCGTCTTGGTGGTCAAATAGGCACTGGAGACCGGGTCGGTCCGAAGCACCTTGCCGTGGCCGTCGGAGATGCGCAGGGTGGCCGACCAGGGATGGCGGGGGCCACGGTCGACCACCACCTGGATCTTGCGGTCCTGGGCGGTGCGCTGGGTGCCGGTAAAATGGACCTCCTGATAGGTGCCGTCGTACTGGACCATGGGGGCGGCTGAGATGGCGGAGGCGGTGAGGAGGAGGAGCGGCAGAACGATTTTCATGCCCCCACGGTAGCAGAAGACAGGCTGTGCTACAAGTCTGGCAAGGTGATCCTCGACCTCGCCTCCGACGGACTGGCATTTGAGCCAGAGCCGCCAGGCAGTGCCAGGAGCTGAGGCTTCCCATTGCCCCGCAAGATCCCGATAGATATGGAGGGCTTTCAGACGGTGCTGGTCCATCAGGGTGCAGTGGATGTCCGCCAGCAACTCGACCGTGGCAGCGTTCTGTGGGGTGTCGAAGGCGTCTCCAGATGGAGGATGGCCGACGAGAAGTTCTGTTGCAGGGCGTAGACTTCGGCCAGGGCAACATATGTCTGCCTGGTCAAGGCAGCGAACTTCGCCACTTCCTCCGCCGTAGCCTTGTCCGGTAACGAGAGGTGGTGCTGCAGCGATTGCAGCTCGGCGATTGCGGCCCGATACTCACCTTGCTTCCGATACAGGCTGGCCAGGGCGAACGAGTCATCGTATGTCAGTGCGTCCAGGTTTCGAATGCGGTTGAACAACTCGATGGCAGGGGCCGTCTCCCCCGCCTCGGCCATGGCAGTTGCCGCCGACCGCAGCAGGCTGACGCCCCGGGCGACTTCACCATCGACCACCAGGCGGGCCGCTTCCAATTGAACGTCATCTGCCATGTCCTACGCTACCCCCGGCCCTGCGCCCCGCTATCGACTGTTTGATATCGACAGCCCCGGGCACGGCGGGCCGTGTCGATTTCCAGCGCAGCGCTCATCTTGCCCATGCCGAACCGCAGCATGCTGACTGCGGCGCCCATCTCTTTCGCAGCCGCACGTTCGCTGAGCGTTTTTTTGCCGTCGTCGGCGGTCGCCGGCGGCGGAGATGCGGGCTGTTGGGTGCCTGGACCGGTCCGCAACTGGGCCATCGAAGCTTCGATGCGGGCCTGCTCGCCATCCGCCCCGCTCATCGCCCGATTCGCCAGGCCGGCGCCTGCCCCCAGCAGTTGATCGAACTCGGGACTTTCGACAACCTCCTGTAGACCGCTGGTGGCGACGTCCAGCAGGCCGAACAGGCGGTTTCCCATCTTGGCGGCTTGATTCTCGGCATGACGGCGGAAGAATTAACAGCGGGTATCCGTCCCGGCAAGGCGGTGCGCACCTGATTCGATGCGCAGTCGGACCTGTCGGCGCAATCCCGACGGCTAGACATCGGGCTGGTGGTTCACCCGTGGCCGGCCCCCATGGACGGCTTGAACTTCCAGTGGGCGTGGCGGGCGACGACGGGTCTGCCGGCGGCGCAGGGAACAGCGGGCTCAGGCTTGGGGGCGACGGGAGAATCGTCGGTGAATCGACTCAGCTTGTGGATCAGGTCGGCGAGGATGGCCGACCGTCGTTCCGATTGCCGCACCATGCGGCGGCTCGCCCGTTCGATCAGTCGGCAGGCCCGCCATGCCGATCCTCCCAGCGGGCACTGCTGTTGGATGGCTCGCATGTTGTCCAGAGAGGCATTGTCTCCCTGGAGGTCCATTTCCACCCGTCGCGTCGCTTTCAGGGCGATGGTCTGGAGGTTCATGTCATAGGCCAGGGTCACGGTGGCCCCGTCTTTGCCGCGGAACGTCTTGACCACCTTGCCGTCCGGACGTTCTCCAACGGCGGCCAAGGAGGCGCGCAGGGCGTTCAGCACGGCCGCGGGGCATTCGCACCCGTTCGAGAGTTTGGATACCGCTGAGGCAAACAGGCTGCAAATCTTGAGGCCATGCTCGTCTCTCCGGCAGGCGTGTCGGATCACGGTGAGGGCGGCATCCGAGCCGACCGGTCGGTACTCCACGTGCAAGGGCCCGAGCGTCTCGTCCCGACAGTATCCCGATACGTACCCGTCGTCAAACAAGGCGAGACGCAATCCATCCGGTCCGTTCAGAATGACACGGTCTCTCTGCTCGATACAACCGGGAATGACCGCGGCCTGGGCGCGGGAGAAATAAGTCGATGTCATGGCGACCCCTATGCAGTCTCATGGGCTCTGCGCTAAATCCATTATAGGCCATCGCGTCGCCGCAGCGGTGTTAACGGGTTGTGAACGATTGTAACAATTTCTCGAACAATGTTGACTTTTCCGTCAAACGGCTGCCGAGCAACCCCCCAGGGGCCATGAGGTTGCACGCACTTCCACCTCGGCGGCCTTCAAGAGGGCAAGCGCACCCGGCCCG
>DASYBA010000003.1:0-11611 GCA_036501005.1 Candidatus Xenobia bacterium
ATATCGCCCCCGGGTGGCTGACATGAAATCGATAAATTTGCGGAAGTAGCGCGGATCGAAGTTGGTCCCGCTCATACGGCTCATCTCGGCCAACGCATCCTCGTGCGACATGGCGGAGCGGTGGGGACGCTCGCTGGTCAACGCATCATACACATCCGCCAGCGAGAGGATCATGACCGGCTCTGGAATCTGCTCGCCGCGCAGCCCGACCGGATAGCCCGTGCCATCAAATTTTTCGTGGTGGTGTCGCACCATGAACGTCTGCTCGTCGAGGAACTTCAGCTCCTTGAGAATCTCATAGCCGATATCCGGATGGCGCTGCATGGTCGCATGCTCATCGGGCGTCAAGCGGCCCGGCTTCAAGAGAATGCAGTCGGGTATGCCTATCTTGCCCAGATCGTGGAGCAGGGCCGCCTCTCGAATCAGTTGCACGGTACGGCTGTCGAAATCGAGCCACTGGGCAAAATCCACGGCATAGCGAGCGACTCGCTCTGAGTGCCCTAGCGTGTACTGATCGCGGGCTTCCAGCGCCTTGGCCATGGCAATGATGGTCTTGGCGATGGTCTGCTCCAGCTCCTGATTCAACAGCGCATTGTGGATGTGCAGGGCGGTGGGAATGGCCAGATAGGAGAGCGTCTCCAGGTCTTGTGGGGTGAAGCCGCCGCCCTCTCGCTTGTTGGCCGCCATGAGAAAACCGAACACCCCGCTGGTATCGACCAGCGGGGCGCACACCAGCTCCCGAATCTGCGGCATCAGCTTGCGAAACAGGGCGAGCTGCGGGTGCCCGGGGGCCAGGTGGGCAATGGGCTTGTCCCCTTCTTCGACATAGCGGACGACCGGATTGTCCCGCCCCAGGCGAAGTGCGCCGTCGGCCGGCAGTCCGCTGGTCGAGCGCAATTCGAAGACCTCCCCCTTGCGGGTGAACACGGCGGCGAAATTGGCAGACAAGGCCTCGCCCGTCTTCTGGGCCACGACCTCGTAGGCCGTTTCCAGCGAGCGGCGCTGCGTCAGTGACGCCAGCAGGTCGGCCAGGCTGCGCAGCGGCATGCCGTCATCTCGGCTGGCGATCGTCTTGGGCACTTTGACGTTGATACCCGAACGGACGCGGCTCAGATGCCAGGCCCACCATCCGAGGCCCAGCCCGGCTGCCAGCACGACCGCACCGGCCACTGCGGTCCACAGGGACGATACCAACATGTTGTCCACTGTTCGGCCCTACGTTATCACGATGTACTGGGTCTGCAACTGGTCGAGAATCTTCTGGCGGGTTTTCAACAGGTCGATGATCTTGCGAGCGGCTTCAGTCGGCGTAAGATCCGTCGTGTTGAGCCGAATCGCTATCTTCTCGTAGACCGCGGCTCGTTCCCGCATCAGTTCCTCGACTCGTTCCTGGACCGGCGCCCCTTTCAGCAGAGGGCGCTTGGAAGTGCGTTCCAAGCGCTTGACCAGCTCGTCACGTTGGGTGAACAGGCAGATCATCAGCCCGCCGGTGGTAAACGCCTGGCGTACGTCGGGATCGAGAATGGTGCCACCCCCCGTCGCCACCACCCGATTGTGGGTTTCGGCCAATTCCAGGGCCAGCTTTTTCTCTTCGTCGCGAAAGAAGTCTTCGCCATGGTGGGCAAAGATCTCGTTGACCGTCATGGAGAACCTGGCCTCCAGGGCCTGGTCGACATCGACGAACTTGCGCCCCAGCAGGCGCGCGAGCTCACGGCCAATGGTACTCTTTCCAGTGCCCATCATGCCCGCCAGGTAGATGTTGCGCTTGGGGTTGCTGACGTTGGCCTCCTCCTTGCAGTTTTTCCATTGTAGCACACTTTCCCCCTGGACGGTAAAGGAGTCGCCGCCAGGGCATGGAACCCCAGCCCATCTCAACCTGGAGACCGCCTGTGAAGAGAGTTCTCGTCGTATTTGGTACCCGGCCGGACGCCGTGAAGATGGCCCCTCTGGTGCGGGCTTTCCTGGCCGTGCCCGACCGGGTGGAAACCCGTGTCCTGGTCACCGCGCAGCACCGCCAGATGCTGGACCAGGTCCTGTCGGTCTTCCAGATCCGGCCGGACTACGATCTCGACGTGATGCAGCACCGCCAGACCTTGTCCGACGTCACCTCCCGCATGCTGGTCGAGCTGGACAAAGTGCTGTCGCGAGACAAGTTCGACTGCGTATTGGTCCATGGCGATACGACCACGGCCTTTACGGCCGCCACGGCCGCGTTCTACCAACATCTCACGGTGGGGCACGTCGAAGCCGGCCTGCGGACGCCCGATCTCTACACCCCGTTTCCCGAGGAGATGAACCGGCGGGTCGTCGATACCCTGTCGCAGCTCCACTTTGCGCCCACCCCGTCGTCCCGCCACAACCTTCTGGCCGAAGGCCATACTGACGACACCATCTTCATGACAGGCAACACGGCCATCGACGCCCTCCGGGCCATGGAACCCTTGCCCTGCCAGTTTGAGGGGCCTTTGGCCGACTATCGCTTTGACGGCCGCAAGGTCATCGCCGTGACGGCCCACCGGCGGGAGAGCTGGGGCGAACCGATGGAAAACATCTGTCGCGCCATCAACACCATCCTGGATCGCAACCCCGATGCCGGCGTCGTCTTTCCCGTCCATCTCAACCCCGCCGTGCGGGATGTGGTGCACAAGGTCATCAAGGCGTATCCCGACCGCCTGCTGATGCTCGACCCGATGGATTATCTGCCGTGGGTCAACGTCATGAAACAGAGCTGGATCATTCTCACCGACTCGGGCGGCATTCAGGAAGAAGCACCCGCCCTGGGCAAACCGGTGCTGGTCATGCGCGACACCACCGAGCGAGAAGATGCCGTGCGGTACGGCACCGCGCGCCTGGTCGGCACCGACTACGACACCATCGTGGGAGAGACCGAGCGGCTGTTGCACGATAGGTCGGCCTACGACGCCATGGCCCGCGCCGTCAACCCTTATGGCGACGGACAGGCTTGCCGCCGCATCGTCGATGCCACCCTGTTCAAGCTGGGCGTGCTTCCGACGCGGCCCGCCCCGTTCGATCCCGGGGCCGCCCCCGTCCTGAACGGCACCGCGCGCTAGAGGCCCTTCGCCACCCGCACCGAATCACTAGAAATCTTCAATTCGCGGGGAGGGCTGCACGCATGCCGGTGATGACAGGGCTCTCAGGCAACGAGATCTATTGCCTGCATCAGAAAGGGCTCACGCCTGGCGATCTGGTGATTGGCAACAGCGTGTTTTCCCTGGGCTTCTTCGGCCAGCTCGGGTCGGGCCTCAAGACGATGTGGGGCGGCGAAGTCACGCAGGTCACCAGCATCGTGCACGAGGGCCGCCAGAAATCTTACGAGCGAGTGGTCGCCGAGGCCGAGAAGCACGGCGGCGTGGGCGTCACGGGCGTCACCAGCGAGCTTATCATGCACCCCGGCAATATCGAGTTCCTTTCCATCGGCTCATGCGTCCACGCCGAGGGGCAGCGCCAGGAGCGGCTGGGCTTTTCCACCTCGGCTGACGGCCAGGAGCTGTATTGTCAGGTCGACGCCGGCTTCCAGCCGGTCAAGTTCGTGTTTGGCAACGTGGCCTACTCGATCGGCGTCGGCGGCGGCCTCATGGGGGGGTTGCGCAGCCTGGCCCGGGGCGAGGTGCAGGAATTTTCCCGCATCTTCACCCAGACCCGACGCCTGGCCCTGGACCGCATCGCCACCGAGGCCGCCCACGCGGGCGCCAACGCGGTGGTCGGCATCCGGACCTCCATCATCCCCTTCCAGGGCCTGCAGGAGATGGTCATGGTGGGGACGGCCTCGAAACACCCCGTGCTCCCCCCGCAGTTCAGTCAGCGGCCCGTCACCAGCGACCTGACCAATGAGGAGATGTGGAACCTCATCCATATCGGTTACATGCCCGTCCAACTGGTGCTGGGCGTATCGGTCTACTCGCTGGGCTTCATCGGCGGCATCACGTCGGCCTTCAAGCAATTGGTGCGGGGCGAGATTCCGGAGATGACGACCCTCATCTACGAGGCCCGCGAAAACGCCCTCGAACACATCAAGCGGGACGCCGCCGCCGTCGGTGCCGATGACGTCGTCGGCGTCAAGGTCTACGTCTACGAGCTGCCCGGCAACCTGCTCGAGTTCATGGCCCTGGGTACTGCCGTCAAGCGCATGGACGGGCTGGCCACCTCGACGAAGGCCCTGCCGCCCCAAGCCGTCATTCGAGACAAGGAGACCTTCATCAACGCGGCCGACCGCTCTGTCGGAACCAATCTCAACCAGAAGGCGGGGTGAGCCGATGCCCGTCATCACCGGCCTGAGCGGTAACGAGATCTTCTGTCTCCAACTCAAGGGCATGATCCCCGGCGAGCTGGTCATGGGCAACAGCGTCTACTCCATGGGCTTCCTGGGCAGTATCGGATCCAGCTTTCGCAGCATTGTCGGGGGCGAGGTGAAGGCCGTGACGGACATGGTCCATCAGGGCCGTCAGCTCTCATTCCAACGCCTGATGGAAGACGCCGGCCGACACGGTGCCGACGGCATCACGGGGGTAACCAGCGAACTGGTCGCGCATCCGCAAAATGTCGAATTCCTGTCGGTCGGGTCGGCGGTGCATGAAACCGAGGGTGCGCAGGGGCGCATCCACTTCTCGACAGCTTCCAACGCACAGGACCTCTACTGCGCGATTGATGCCGGGTTCCTCCCCACCCGTTTCGTGTTCGGCAACGTGTGCTATACCATCGGCGTGGGCGGCGGCATGCTGGCCAGCCTCAAAGCCTTGGGCCGAGGGGAGATTCCCGAGTACACCCGGATGTTCAACGACACCCGCCGGCTCGCGCTCGACCGCATGGTCGAAGAGGCCCGCCTGGCCGGGGCCAATGCCGTGGTGGGCATCAAGACGTCCATCGTGCCGTTCAAGCAGGGGCTCATGCAGGAGATGGTCATGGTCGGCACGGCCTGCCAGCACCCCGCCCTGCCTCACAACGTGTGCGCCTCCAGCGATCTGACGGGGCCCGAGCTGTGGAACATGTGCCATCTGGGCATTGCCCCTCTCCGCCTGGTGCTGGGCGCCTCCGTCTATTCCCTCGGCATGATCGGCGGCTTCATGGCCGCCATGCGGGGTCTACGGCGAGGCGAGATTACCGAGCTCACCGCCCTGGTCTACGAGGCTCGGGAGAGGGCGCTGCAGACCTTGGCTAAAGAGGCGCAGGCGTGCGCCGCGGACGATGTCGCCGGCATCAAGGTGTACTTCTACGAGTTGCCCAACAACCTCATCGAGGTCCTCGCCATCGGCACGGCGGTGAAGCGTACGGCGGGCGTGTCGACGAGCTCCGAGCAGTTGCCTATCCAGGCCGTCATGGACGACAAGGACACCTTCTTCAATGCGGCCGAGCGGGAGATGGGCAGCAGCCTGAATCGGCCCACCTCGCTCAAGAACCAGGCCAGCGCTGGCAAGAACGTCAAGCGGGGGCTGGACGTCCTGACCATCATCCTCAAACTGCTCGGCGGGTGACCCACGCACTGCTGCTCAAGCTCCTGGTCCTTCCCGCGCTGGCGGCGGCCGGGGCGGTTGCCAACGGAGTGCGGCGCGCCGCCGCCCGAGAACAGCGGCGGGCCCGCCTGGTCGCGCTCTCCCGGGGGCAGCGGTGGAGCTATACGCCGGGGTGGAGCGAGGTCAAAGACACGGCCCCCTACCCACCGCCGCAGGATGTCTTTGTCGCCGGGCCCGGCAGCAAGCACCTGCTCGTCGATCTCCGCACCGCCGTCCACCTCATGCACACTCGGGCGGCGGGACACAATGTGGCCTGGGCCGACGTGAAGCTGCCCGGGCTGGGGACGGCCACGGTCTTCTTCTTGCGCGTCCAGGGGCTGCCCCATTTCACCCTGGTGCCGGGGGGCCCGGGGGGCGACTTCGACCAGGTCTATCGGGTGGACGGACTGGCGGAATCTGACTGGCGGCGGGTGCTCACGCCGCGGGTCAAGATGTCTTTTGCCGCTTCACCGGGTTGGTTTGTGGCCACGACCGGAAGTTGGATGACCCTGCACCGGGGGAGCGCCATTGGCGACACCTGGCTGGAGTCGCTGGTGACGGTCGTCGCCCGCATCGGGGCTCTCTTTGCCACGGATTAGGCGGTCGTCGAGGATCTGGCCCTGGTCGTCGACGGGCACGTCGCGGCGCACGAGAAACTGCCCGGGGCCCCAGCTCTTGGGTCCCTGCCAGTCCCGATACTGCACCAGCCGGTAGTGAGATCGCAAAGCGTCGGCCAGCGCGGCGGCTTGTACGGGGGAGAGCGGAATGCGCTGAGCCAGGTAGTCGACCACGTTGGGAGCCTCAGGCGTGGGGTAGGGCGCCCACTCGATCACCACCGGCACGCCCGACGACATGCAGTTCTGTATGTCGGGCGCCAACTGGGCAAACCGTTGGGGTGAGAAAGACAGGGGATACTCGCTGGCGTTATAGAGCGCCCAGACGTTCCGGGCCCGTATCGGATGGCACGTCACGCACGCCACCGGCCCTTGCCGGGCCATGCTGGCAAGCCAGTTGAAGAGACGACAGTCGCTGGCCGTCTGCTGTATGGCGGCCGAGTAGCCAGGCCATTCCGACAAGCGATCGGCGAGCGAAGACACCGGCTGCCAGGCCGACATGACAAGGATGAAGGCGGCCACGGCCTGCCGGAGCGGAGTTGTTGACTGCGTCAGGCGCCCGGCCCAGGCCCCAATCAAGACCAGGCTGTAGAGGAGAAACGAGGTGAGAACCCAGTGCGTAAAGTTCTGGGGGGTCGCACTCAGGCTGAGCATCGATGCGCCCCAGAAGAAGCCCACCGTGTTCCAGCGGCCGGGCCAGCGGGCGGTGAGCAGGGCCAGGAGAGCGATCAGCAGCACCACCGGGGGAAACTTGGGCAGGCCCACCAGGAGCTGTTGATCGCCCACGGCTGCCGTGTTGTACCGAAGGATGTTCCCTATCGAATCGAACGCCAGGATGTAGCCGAAATTGAAGCATCCCCCCAGGGCGATGCCCCCCAGGATGGATTTCCACCGCTCACGCAAGAGGCCGTTGAACAGGCTGGCCAGCAGGGCGGCCAAGAGAAAAAGTATGTGACGGGGGCCCATGCTTCCGGCCAGGCTCAGGCAGAGAAAGGCGGCCCCGGGGGCGGGTTTCTGCGGCAGCACCAGCAAAGCCAGACCAACGCAGACCAGACTGCACATGAAGTAGTCGGGCCGAGCGAACACCATCTCGCCCTCCTGCACCAGCCACACCACGGCCAGTGCGCCGGTGACGAGGCTGACGTATCGATGCCCGCTGAGCCGCCACACCATCAGGCCGGCCAGCGTGCCGCACAGGATGCAGAGGCCGCAGGTCGCCAGGTTGGCGGCGTACACGACATCTCCGGAACGGGGCAGCAGAAAGAAGGGACGGAACACCATCATGCGCATGGGAAGGCGGCCCGTGGGGGCGCTCCACGAATCGGCCAGATAGAATATCGTGTCGGGGTTGATTGGGGTGGTGAGAAAGCCTACCGCCACGGACAGCACCGCAGAACTCCCCAGCACGATGGCCAGACCCGGCCAGAAGCGCTTGCCGAGGAGGCGTGGCCCCAGGATGGCGAGCAGGGCCACCCACAGGCCCTGCTGCGCGGTATCGGCCAGCCAGCCCGGCCCGGCCACCTGCAGCAGGCGGATGAGCCGGTTCATGGCACGCGGGCCAGGACGCCGTGGCCCACGTCGCGGTAGTGAATGCCGGCCGCCGCCATCTCCGCCATGACGGTGTCACGATCCCAGCCCAGGCACATGGCGTCAGGCGGGTGGGCCACCAGGTCGTCGTGCAGGGGGTGCGTCAGCGTATAGCCGTGATTGGCCAGTTGGATGAACTTGTCGGCATAGATCTGCGGATAGAAGCCGGCGTCGCGACGGAATATCGGATGGTTGAGTTCGCAACCGATACCGGTGGCGAGGAACGTTCCGCCGGGCGGCACGTGGGCCAGTGACGTGCGGGCACCGTCCAGGTTGAATCCGACAGGCGGTTCGGCGGCGTATCGAAGCAAGGCCAGGCCGGCCACCAGGAGGAGCGTCATGGCGGGCAGGCTGCCGCGTAGCAACCGGCGGGAGGCCGACAGCGAGGGGGCGATGGCCACGGCCGCCACCACGCCGGCCAGCGCGGTCGGAAAGGTGACGTACTGCGGTTGCCCCAGCCGCGTATAGAATACCAGGGCCCAGGAGGCCAGCAGCACCGGCACCAGCACCGGCTGGCGGCGCCAGGCGAGGACGCTCCCCGCCAGCACGAGGCACCAGAACACCGGCACGGCTTCGATGTGGTGCCAGAGGTGAAGCGTGGCCGTGTTGTGGAGCCATGTCGTGCCCTCCCACATGCAAGCCGCCACCAGGGAGTTGAAGCGGAACTCGGCGTCGCAGTAGGGCGCCACCACGCCGAAGGCGATCAGGGCGACGACGAACAGCCCTCCGGCCACGGCCAGGGGAACGTAGTAGCGAGCCGACGGCCGAGGCAGGAGCCCGGCCAGGGCGATGGCCACCAGCGCTTTGGGCGACAACCACCACGCCGCGCCCGCCGCCACGCCCGCCCACGACGGACGAGCGGCAAGGAGGAGGTCCAGCGTGGCCAGCAAGAGGAGGCACGGCTCCGGGCGCACCTGAAACGCGGTCTCGCTAAACCCGGGCAAGCTGAGAAGCAGCAACGGGCACGCCATGGGCGTGCCCCCCAGCCGCCGCACCAGGTCCATCGCGACCAGCATGGTCGCCAACGTCTGGAGGCAGGTCAACCAGCGGGCTACCTCCACCACCGCCACGTTACCGTCCATCACCCGCACCAAAGGCACGGCCAGAAGATACCAGAGTGGCTGCTGATGGTGGAAGAAATCCCGATAGGGCACCAGGCCCTGGCTGATCATCCACGTGATGTGGAGATGGAACATCTCGTCCGGGTTGAGGGCATCGTGGGCCGCTCGATCGGCGATGGCAATGCCGAGGAAGATCACGGCCACGGCCAGCACCAGGCCTCGCGCTCGGGCTCCGAGCCAGGGGACGGTAGGAGCGAGCCCCATGAGCAGGAGCGCCATGGCGAGCCTCTCGGCCCCGAAGGCGCTGGTGGCCAACTGGAGCTTGGCCATGGCGGCCAACCAGGGGACTTGCTGGGCGGCGGCCGCCAGGGTGAGCAGGAGGAGGCCGAGACCGGCGCCATCGGCCATCCCATCATATCGATTGCGGCTCTCCACCGCAGGCTGTTTCGGCCCGCTCCGCAAAGGACCTGTCCGGCACTGCACCGAACGTGCTCCAGCCATGGAAGCCACCGCTATCGAAGAGAAGCTGCTCGGGCTGCCCTTTCTCTCGGCGGTGGAACCTGCAGACCTGCGAACGCTGGCGCAGGCTGCAGAACTGTTGAGCTTTCGCCTGGGCGAGCCGATCTACCACGCGGGCGATCCGTCTCGGGGCTTCTTCATCATTCTCAGTGGTCGGGTGCGTGTTTTCGGTCAGCGAGACGGCAAAGAGCACGTGGTGGGCACGCTCGAGGCCGGTACCCACTTCGGCGAGGAGGCCGTGCTCCTCCAGCATCCTTACGAGTACAGTACGCGGGCCGCACAAGACACCGTGGTGGTGCGCGTGTCGGACCAGTCGATACAACAGCTTCTCACTCAGGACCCGGCCTTGCGTACCTATCTCCAGCAATACGTCAACGAGGTGTCGATACGGAGCTTCCTCAAGCTTTTCACCCTGTTGACGCCCCTGTCCGCCCACCACATCAAGGCTCTGCTGAGCCGGCTGGAGTCCCGCTCTTACGAGCGAGGGGACTATGTCTTTCGCCAGGGAGAGCCCGGGGATTCGTTCTACATCGTTCGTGCCGGGCGAGTCGAGGTGCTGCGGGAGGGCCCGGAGCGAACAGTGCGCTGGCGCGAGATCGGTCCCGGGGGCTTTTTCGGCGAGATCGCGTTGATGTCTGGCGAATCGCGGGGGGCCAGCATCCGCTGCCTCGAGCCCACGCAAGTCTTCCGCCTCGGGCGCGGCGACTTCGACGAGCTGGTGGCGCACGAACCGGCCGTGAAGAAGAGCATTCTGGAGGGGGCGCAGCACTACCAGACGGAGGAGGCCCTGCGCGAGCAGTGGGCGCCGGGGCCCCCCAAGCCTCCGGAGAGTCCCCTTCCGACTCCGCCCGTGGCCCCTTCGAACGGCGAGATACCCGCCGCCCGCGTGCGCTGGTCGGGTCGCTGGCCTTTCCTCCGCCAGCACGACGCCTCCGACTGCGGGGCGGCGTCTCTGGGCATGATTCTACGCTACTACGGGGCTTCGGTGAGCCTGTCCCGGCTTCGGGACATGGCCAACGTGAGCCGGGATGGCGCCAGCCTGATGAGTCTCTGCCGGGCGGCCGAGACGCTAGGCTTCGAGGCCCGAGGCCTGCGCCTCTCCCTGGATGAGGTGGGGCGTCTGACCTGCCCGGCCATCGTCCACTGGGAAGGCAACCACTACGTGGTTCTCTACCAGATCAAGGGCCGCCGCGTGGTGCTGGGCGACCCCGCGGTCGGTATCCGACATGTCAGCACGGACGAGTTCGAAAAAAAATGGACCGGGCACGTCCTCGAGCTGCATCCTTTGCCTCGGCTGGCCAACGTGCCGCAGGAAGTGTCGCCGCTGGGCCGTTTCCTGCCGCTGTTGCGCCCCCACGCCGGAGTGCTCCTCGAGATTCTCCTGGCCACGCTGCTCTTGGACATACTGGGCCTGGCCGGCCCGGTCTTTACCCAGACGATTGTCGACAAGGTGCTGGTGCAACACCGGGCCAGCCTGCTCCCGGTCATCATCGTGGGCATGGCGATCGTGCTGGTCTCGCAGACGGCCGTCAGCGCCATTCGCCAGTACCTGCTCAACCACACCAGCAACCGTATCGACCTGAGCATGCTGGTGATGTTCTATCGACATCTGCTAGGGTTGCCCGTCGAATACTTCCAGAAGCGGCGTATCGGTGATTTCATCTCCCGCTTCTCGGAGGCCGCCCGTATTCGAGAGCTGATCACGGGCACGGCCATCACGACCGTATTGGACTCCATGATGGTGCTGGTATACCTCGGCCTCATGCTGTACTACAGCGTCAAACTCAGCCTGGTGGTGCTGGCTTTCGTGCCCATCTACGTCCTGGTGACGGCCGGGTTCACGCCGGCGCTGAAGGGGGCCAACCGCGAGATTCTCAAGCGATACGAGGAGAGCCAGTCGTCTCTGGTCGAGTCCATCAGCGGCGTCGAGACCGTCAAGACCCTGGCGGTGGAGCGCGGCGTGCGGTGGCGCTGGGAGACCCTCTACATCCGGGCCATCAAGGCGGCCTTCCGCGGTCGCATGATGCGGATGAACCTGGAGACGTTGAGCGGCTTGCTCAGCCGAGGCGTGTCGTTGGTGCTGCTCTGCTATGGGGCCGTGCTCGTCTTGCGGGGCGACTTGTCGGTCGGTCAGTTGATGGCGTTCAATATCCTGTTGGGCAGCGTCCTCTCTCCCATCCTTCGACTGACCACGCTGTGGGATTCGCTACAGGAAACCCTGGTCTCCGTAGAGCGCCTCAACGAGGTCATGGATTCGGAGCTCGAAGAGCCGCCGGGGGGCGTTCCGCGAGTCGCCCTGGGACGTCTCGAGGGTGCCATCAAA
>DASYBA010000004.1:0-6037 GCA_036501005.1 Candidatus Xenobia bacterium
GTGATCTGCCGACAACTCCTTGGCGTAGCCGCCGGCGTCTTGGGCGTTGGCGTGGTCCACTTCCAGCTCGACGAAGCTGGCCCCCAGGCTCTGCACCTGTTCCTTCACCACGGGACGAGTATCGAACGCCTCCACCACGGCCCCCAATCGACGGGCGGTGGCGATGGCTTGCAAGCCCGCTACGCCCGCCCCGATGATGAGCACCTTGGCCGGCTTGATGGTGCCGGCCGCGGTCGTGAACATGGGAAAGAACTTGGCCTGCAGGTTCGCCGCCAGCAGCACGGCCTTGTAGCCGGCCACGGTGCTCATGGACGACAGGGCGTCCATGCTCTGCGCGCGAGTGATGCGGGGAACACTCTCCATGGCGAACGCGGTGATCTTCTTCTCGGCCAGCGCCCGCATCAACTGGTGGTTCGTGAGGGGCTGCAGAAAGCCGATGAGCAGCGTGCCGGTCTGGATCACGTCCAGCTCGTTCTTGCCCAGGGAGGGGTTCTCCATGGGACGCTGCACCTTCAACACACAGTTGGCTTCCGCGTAAAGCTTATCGACCTCGGTGACGATGGTCGCACCAGCGTCTTCATAGGCCTTGTCCAGCAGGTTGGACGTCAACCCCGCGCCCGACTGCACGCTGATGGTGTGGCCCACCTTCTTGAGTTTCCCGACCGACTCCGGGGTCAGGGCGACCCGGGTCTCGCCCGGGGCGACTTCCTTGGGAACCGCAATCTTCATGTCGTCCTCGTTGCTCTATGGGCCGCGCCGGCCCCGGCCGCCTTTCCTGCGGCAGCGCTATATTGGGGCTCCCCCCCCGATATCCTGCACCTGAGGGCTCCGTGGCGAGGACGGCGAATCATGTTCGCATGGACTGGATGGGGTCTCTAGTGTTTCCTGTGGGCGTCGCCCTGGCCGGCCTGATCATGGCCGGCATAGAGGCTCACCACTACCTCCACCCTCGAGAGCCGGCGGCCCCCCGCTCGCCGGTCCGGCTCATCCGACGGCTCACCGGCTGCGGCTGCATCACGGCCATCGGCGCCGTCATCTTCTACTGGCTCAACTATGTCAAACCCCAATATGCGAACCCCAAGCCGGGCATGCAGCCGCCCGTCGACCTCCTCGTCTTGTTGACGACGCTCATGCTGGTCATCCTTCTCCTGGCCGCGTGGGACGCTATCGAAGGCGTGCGAGGCCTGCGCACCGTGGTCGACGAGATGCACCAGGAGGACCTGCAAGAGCTGCAGGATCTTATCGAAAAAGCCAAGGCCATGAAAGACGAGCCCGAGAAGCCGGCCTGAAACTTCCCCGCGATGGGTATAATTCTTATCGATGGGACGCGTCGTCCGCGTCCATCGATGAGGAGGTTCGCAATCCCATGCTTGATCAGACGCCTTCAGTCAAGCCGCACGCTGTCTCCCGCGCACTTCTGGCCGGCTTCATCTCGGCCACTATCATGACCTACGTGTTCGCTATCGGCTACTGGCTAGCGACCTATTCACCCCGCTTTCTGGGGGCGGGACAGACCGAGTTCGCGGCCTGGTGCCGCAACCTGTCCTACAATTTCCTGGTCGAGCAGGCCCACGCCTGGCTGTGGGTCGCCCTCACCTTCCATCTGCTGCTCGGCCTGGGTTGGGCCGTCGTCTACGGGCTGGTATTCGAACATCGCCTGCAGGGTAGCGCTGCGGTGCGAGGCATGAAGTTCTCTCTTCTCCCGTGGCTGCTGTCCATCATCGTGTTCTTCCCCTTGATGGGAGCGGGCTTCCTCGGCTCGCACCTGGGGGCGGGCCCGCTGCCGGTCATCGGCAACCTGGTCCTCCACCTCTGTTACGGTCTGGTCCTCGGCCTGGCCTACGGACCCCTGGGTGATGCCGTGGTGGTTCCAGGCGCGACCGACAACCAACTGGAAAGCGCGGCCCTATCGGGTTCGACCCATCGAGCGGCCCAGGGGCTGGTCCTCGGGCTGCTGGTGGGAGGCCTGGTGGGAACGTCCCTCATGGGGTCTACTCCGGAGGGCATGACGCCCACCTACATGATGGTGGCTGGACTGGTGCTGGGCGGAGCCCTCGGCTGCCTGGCGGGCGCCTTGACCGGCTTGCCCACCAAGGCCCCGAAGCGCGCCCCGGAGCATAAATCGTAGGAGAGCGTGACGGCTTGACGAACCCCGCAGGGTGATCCTGGCCGTCACGCTCAACGCATCTATCGACAAGACGATGGTGGTCCCGCATCTTTCGCTCAATGGCCGGCGCTATGCGGACGAGGTGCTCTCCATCCCCGGCGGCAAAGGCATCAACGTCGCCCGGGTGCTCCACACCCTGGCGGCCCCCGTGACCGTGCTGGGCTTCGGGGCGGGGCACAACGGGCAGTTCGTGACGGAGCAGCTCGAGCTGGAAGGCATCCCGTGCGAGCTGGTGCCCGTTCCAGGCGAATCTCGCATGTGTCTCACCCTGGTCGACATGCTCGAACACACCCACACCGAGATCAACGAGCGGGGGCCGGAGGTCCCCGCGCACTCGCTGCAGGCCTGGCATGAATCCTATCGTCGGTGGTTGCCTCGGGCCCGCGCGGTGATCCTATCGGGCAGCGTTCCCCCGGGCGTGCCCGACAGCGTCTATCGAACCTGTATCGAAGAGGCGCGGGCGGCCCGGCTGCCCGTCGCGCTGGACGCCAAGAACGACGCGCTCCGGCTCGGCATGGAGGCGGGACCGGACCTCATCAAACCCAATCGGGAAGAGCTGTCCGACCTGGTGGGAGAGCCCCTCCCCACGATGGATGACGTGCTGCGGGTGGCGCCTCGACTCGGACCCGCGCTCATCTCCCTGGGTGAGGAGGGCGCTATTCTGTCCACGCCGTCGGTCTGTCTGCACGGCTGGCTGAAGCGGGGCACCATCGTCAGTCCGGTGGGATCGGGAGATTCGCTCCTGGCGGCGTTCATGTGGGGGCGGCTGCAGGGCCGGCCGGAGGAAGAATGCCTGCGGCTGGGCGTCGCGGCAGGATTGGCCAACGCCTGGCACCTCGGCGCCGGCTCCTGCCGCTGGGAGGAGATCTTCAACCTGGCCGCGCAGGTTCAGGTACGGGAGCTGGTTCTGCGGTCAGCCGCCGGATGAAGCGGAGACTGGCCAGTTTGAGGTCGTCCAGTAGCGTATAGACCACCGGCACGACGAGGAGAGTCAGGAACGTCGACGTGATCAGACCTCCAATGACGGTCATGGCCATGGGGGCTCTCGCTTCGGCACCCGCGCCCAGCCCCGCGGTGATCGGCAGCATGCCCGCAATCATGGCGACAGTCGTCATCACGATGGGACGCATGCGGGCCTCGCCCGACTTCATGATGGCCTCGGTCCGGTCCATGCCCCCGCGCTGTGCCATGATGCAATATTCGACCAGCAGGATGGCATTTTTCGTGCACAGCCCCATCAGCATGAGCAGCCCGATCAGGCCGTAGAGGCCCAAGGGTTGTCCGGTCATCACCAGGGCGACCAGGGCGCCCGTCACCGACAACGGCAACGACACCATGATGGTGAGGGGTTGCACGAAATCGGAAAAAAGGAGGATCAGGACGGCGTAGATGAGCAGGATGCCCGCCCCCATGGCAGCCGCAAAGCCACTGAACACGTCCTTCTGGATTTCGACGTTGCCGTTGGGCTTGTCGGTCACTGAGGCCGGCAGGTTTCGATAGGCCGGCAGTGCATACACCTCCGCCATCACGGTGCCCAGCGCCGCGCCGTGCTTGAGGGTCCCGCTGATGCTGACCTGCCGAACGCGATCGATGCGTTTGACCTGGTTGTCGCCGATGCTGAGCTCCACCCGGGCCACCGATTCCAGTGGCACCAGGTGATTGGTCGAGGTCAGTAGCTTGAGGTTGCGAATGGTGTTCAGATCCTGTCGATAACGGGGTGCCAGCTCCACCCGGATGTTGATCTGCCGATCCGGCAGGTTGAATTTGGGCAGGTTCATGTCGGCATCGCCCAGCAGGGCGATCTGCGCCGTGTTGGCAATCGATTCGACGGAAACACCCTGTTCCGCCGCCAAGGACAGGTCCGGCACGACCTCGATCTCCGGTCGCTGGAGGGCCGCATCCGAAGTCACCTCGGCGATGTCGGGAACGCCCCGCATCTGGGCCATCAAGGCGTCGGAGGCCTGGCGAAGCTCTGCACCGTTGTTGCCCGCCAGCACCACGGTCATGCTGTTGGACATACCGCCCCCACCGCAACTGACGCGCACGCCGGGAATGTCGCGCAGCTCCGGTCGAACCAGATCCTCGAATTGCATCTGCGAGAGCTTCCGCTCGTTTTTCGGCACCAGTTGAACCCGCAGCGAAGCCGTGTCTACGCCGACGCTGGTATACACCGTCTGGACCTCTGCGTGCTGGTGCAGGATGTGGTTCATGTCCACGCAGACGGCGGTGGTCTCGTCCAAGGTCGAACCCGGCGGCAGGGTCACCCGAATCCAGGTGTAGCCTTGATCCACGGCCGTCATCAGAGAGGTGGGAATGGTGGAGAAGAGCCACAGTCCAACCCCAAAGAACGCGATGGCCAGCAACACGGTGGCAACCCGCCAGCGTAGGGCCCAGG
Source organism: Candidatus Xenobia bacterium (assembly GCA_036501005.1). Taxonomy (GTDB): domain Bacteria; phylum Vulcanimicrobiota; class Xenobia; order RGZZ01; family DASYBA01; genus DASYBA01. The sequence goes on from DASYBA010000004.1 coordinate 4,563, forward strand.
CCAGCATGGCCTGGTAGGCCTGCTGCAGCCTGCCCGGGCGATCGTCATGCGGCGGGGCTTTCATCCAATAGGCCGCCATGACGGGCGTCAAGAGCCGGGCGACCACCAGGGAAAAGAATACCGCGACCGCTACCGTGATGCCGAAAGGCTTGAAATACTGGCCTGGAATGCCCCCCATGAAGCCGACCGGCAAAAAGACCACCATGATGGACATGGTCGTCGCGACCACGGCCAGGCCGATTTCATCGGCGGCCTCGATGGCCGCGTCGAACGGTTTGCGACCCATGTGGATGTGTCGGACGATGTTCTCGATTTCGACAATGGCGTCATCCACCAGGATGCCGATGACCAGCGACAGCCCCAACAGCGACATGTTGTTGAGCGTAAAGTTGCACGCTTTCATGGCGGCAAAGGTCGGGATGATCGAGATCGGCATGGCGAGCGCGGAGATGATGGCCGCTCGCCCGTCCCGCAGGAAGAGCCAGATGACGAGGACGGCCAGGGCGGCCCCGACGATGAGCGTATCGAGGGAGTCTCGATACGAGTCCATGACATAGGTGGCATCGGTCGAGACCTTGTTGATGGTGACACCCTTCGGCAACGACTTCTGCACATTCGCCAGCGCCCGGTCGACGGCGTCTCCCACCGCGACGACGTTGGCGCCCAGCGACCGCGTGACCCCGAAGGCCACCACCAGCTTGCCGTCCAGCAAGGCCCGGTGCCGCTGCTCGGCACTCGTGTCGGACACCGAGCCCAAGGTATCGAGCCGGGCCCAGCCGCCGCTCGGCAAGGGGATGCGGGCCGCTTTCAATTCATCCAGCGTCTCGGCGCTGCCCAGGGTGCGAACGGCCTGTTCGGAGGCGCCGATGTCGCCTCGCCCCCCCGGCATGTTGACGTTCAGCGCCCGAATCTGTCCGCTCACCACGTCGGCCGTAAGCCCCATGGAGTCCAGCGCCACCGGATCCAGTTCGACCCGCACTTCACGGTCTACCCCCCCGTGTCGCTCCAGAGCGCCCACCCCGGAGACTGCCAGCACGGCCCGGGTAATGTCGTTGTCCACCAGCCAACTGAGCTGTCCCACATCCAGGCGGGGGGACGATACGGTATAGCTGGCAAACGGGTTGTCGCTATTGTCGACGTGCCGGATGTAAGGGTCGGGAATGCTGGCCGGCAAGGTGCTGCGCACGCGGGCCACCGCATCTCGCACGTCGTTGGTGGCCCGGTCGATGTTGGTACCGAACTCAAATTCGATAAAGGTATTCGAGTCGCCCACCGAGACCGTGGAGTTGACGTGCTTGATGTTGCCGACACTGACGACGGCGTCTTCGATCTTGCGGGTAACCTGGCTTTCCAGCTCGGCCGGCGCGGCGCCCGGCATGCTGACGTCGACGTAGACATAAGGCAGGTCGATATTGGGTTCGTCATCGATGCCCAGCGAGCGAAAGCAGTAAACGCCGGCCGCCAACAGGATCATG
>DASYBA010000005.1:0-3469 GCA_036501005.1 Candidatus Xenobia bacterium
CGACGCCGGACTGCCTATCGGACTGCAGCTCATCGGGCCGGCCTTCGGTGAGGAGACGCTGTTCCAGGTGGGCGCCGAGTTCCAGCGCCACACCCGCCACCACCTCGCCCGCCCTGCGCTGGCCACGGCCGTCCCCGACATCTAACAGGGTTCAAGCGGAGGCCGTGGAAGGAACACGGCCTCCATTTTACAGCTTAGGGACGGGACATGAACGGTACCATTGAACGCGCCATCATCCTGGTCATGGACAGCGGGGGGGTCGGCGAAATGCCAGACGCCGCCGAGTACGGAGACCAGGGCAGCGACACGCTGGGGCATGTGGCTTCAGCACTGGGCGGCATCCAACTGCCGACCTTCCAGCAACTCGGCCTGGGCAACCTGCACCGCATGGAAGGCGTGGCGCCAGCCGCCCGCCCCGTGGCCAGCTTTGGCCGCATGCTGGAACAGTCCGCCGGCAAGGACACGACGACCGGCCACTGGGAGATGGCGGGGCTCATCACCCGAACCCCGTTCCCCACCTATCTACAAGGCTTTCCCGCCGAGATCATCAGCGCCTTCGAAAAAGCCATCGGCAGTCCCATCCTGGGCAACAAGGCGGCTTCCGGCACCGAGATCATCAAGGAGCTCGGCGAAGAGCACATGCGCACCGGCAAGCCCATCGTGTACACCTCGGCCGATAGCGTTTTTCAGATCGCCTGCCATGAGGGGTCGTATGGACTCGACAACCTGTATCGAATCTGTGAGATTGCTCGCCATTTGCTGGTGCCTCCACACAATCTGAGCCGGGTCATCGCCCGGCCGTTCGTCGGCGACCCGGGACATTTCCAGCGCACCTACAACCGCCGCGACTTCACCGTCAAACCGGCGGGGACGACCCTCCTCGACCTCGCCAAGGAGGGGGGGCTCAAAGTGCGAGGGGTGGGCAAGATTGGCGATATCTTCTCCATGCAAGGCGTCGACGAGTCGCACCACTCCGACGGCAACCTGGACGGCTTCGAGATCACACTGCGGTTGATCGAAAAGTCGCCTGAACCGGGCATCATCTTTACCAACCTGGTCGACTTCGACATGCTGTACGGCCATCGACGCGATACGCCGGGCTACGGCCAGGCGCTGCGAGACATGGACGGCTTCCTGCCTCGATTGATGGCGGCCATGGGGCCCCGGGATGCGATGTTCATCTCCGCAGACCACGGCTGCGATCCCACCTATCCGGGCACCGACCACACCCGTGAATACGTGCCCGTGGTGGCCTACAGCAAAGCCTGGAAGAGCGGGCACGATCTGGGCATTCGCAGCAGCTTCGCCGACATGGGAGCAAGCTGTGCGGAACTGCTGGGGCTCTCCTGGAAGGGCCGCCTGGCCGGGGAGAGCTTCGCAGGAGTCCTGGCATGACGCTACGCGATAGAGTCCAGGAAACGCTTCGCTACGTCCAGTCGAAAACCACGGTCAAACCGACGGTGGCGATGATCCTGGGCTCCGGCCTGGGCGAGCTGGCCGACCAGGTGGAGGATGCGACAGTGCTCTCCTTCTCGTCTTTGCCCCACTTTCCGGTCTCGACGGTCCAGGGCCACACCGGCGCCCTCGTCATCGGCACGCTGGCGGGCAAGAAGGTCGCCGTCATGCGGGGCCGCGTGCACTACTACGAAGGCTACACCATGGAACAGGTCACGTTTCCGGTGCGTCTCCTGCGAGAGCTGGGCTGCGCGACGTTGATCGTGACGAACGCTTCCGGGGGTATTCGCACCGACCTGAGTCCGGGCGACTTTGTGCAGATCAGCGATCATATCAACATGATGGGCGACAATCCGCTACGGGGTCATAACGATCCGTACTGGGGCCCCCGATTTCCTGACATGACGGCGGTCTACGACCCCGAACTGGCCCGCCATGCCCATGAGACGGCCGCCCGCGTGGGGGTGCCGCTGCAACGGGGCGTCTTCTGCGGCTTGATGGGACCGAGCTACGAAACCCGAGCGGAAATTCGCATGCTGGCCACGCTGGGGGCTGACATGGTCGGCATGTCGACCGTGCCGGAGGCCATCGTCGCGCACCACATGGGCGTGCGGGTGCTGGGCATCTCGTGCGTGATGAACATCGTGCACGGAGAGGTCCAGCCCGTCACGCACGACGAGGTGCTGGAGGTGGCGGAAAAGAGCCGGCCGCAGTTCCTCAAGCTCATGACAGCGGTCCTGCAGGGTCTTCCCACGGCCAGCGGCGTACGATGAAAGCTGTCGAGCTGATTCGCCGCAAACGGAACGGCGAGGCTCTGGAGCCGGAGGCGCTCGACTGGTTCTGCCGGGCCGCGGGGACTGGAGAGATAGCCGATTACCAGGTGAGCGCCTTTCTCATGGCGGCCTGGTTCAAGGGCATGACCGACGACGAAACGGCAGCCTTCACCCACGCGATGGTCCATTCGGGGGACGTGGTCGATTTGTCCGATATTCCGGGCATCAAGGTCGACAAGCACAGCACGGGTGGGGTGGGCGATACGACGACTTTGATCGTGGCTCCCATTGCGGCCGCAGCCGGGCTCCCGGTCGCCAAGATGTCGGGCCGCGGCCTGGGCCATACGGGCGGCACCCTCGACAAGCTGGAATCGATCGCCGGGCTCAAGACGAGGATCACTCTCGAGGCCTTCAAGTCGCAGGTGCGGCGAATCGGTCTGGCGGTGGTCGGACAGACGTCCAACCTGGTGCCGGCCGACAGCAAGTTCTACGCACTGCGGGACGTGACCGCCACGGTTGATTCGATACCGCTCATTGCCAGCTCCATCATGAGCAAGAAGCTGGCCGCCGGTACCGATGCCATCGTATTGGACGTGAAGTGCGGACGGGGCGCGTTCATGCAAACCGTCGGCGAGGCGGTCAAGCTGTCTCGCCTCATGGTCGCTATCGGCACCCGCCTTGGGCGCCGAGTGCGGGCCGTCATCACCCGCATGGAGGCCCCTCTCGGGCGTCGTATCGGAAACGCCATGGAAGTGATGGAGGCCCTCGAGATCCTGCGCGGCGAGCAGCGGGACACCCCCCTGTACGACGTCTCCCTGACCCTGGCCAGCCACCTCCTGGTGATGGGCGGGGCAGCGTCCGACACTGGAGCGGCCAAGGCCCAGGCCATGCAGCTCCTGGCCCGAGGTGCGGCGCTGGACAAGTTTCGACAGATGGTGGAAGCCCAGGGGGGTGACGCCCGGGTGGTGGACGATCCAGGCCGTCTCCCCCAGGTTCGACATCGGGTGCCCGTGCCAGCCCCGACGGCGGGGTTCATCCAGGCCGTCGATGCCCTGGCCATCGGTGAAGGAGCGGCCCTCCTGGGCGCCGGACGGGCCCGCAAGGAGGACAGTATCGATCCAGCGGTCGGCGTGGTGCTGTTGCGAGCGGCGGGCGAGGGGGTCAAGGCCGGGGACGCCCTGGCCGAGCTGCACGTCAACGACAACGCCCAGCAGGGGGCCGCGTTCGAGAAAGTCCAGCAG
>DASYBA010000006.1:0-3809 GCA_036501005.1 Candidatus Xenobia bacterium
GGACCTCTGGACAGACCCCTATGTCCGCGAGATCATGGCCGGTCTCCGCACCATGGAGGGAGAGCCGCTGAGCGATTCCAATAGCGGGGCCATGCTGGGGGACGAGAGCGACATCTACCTGTGGAAAGTGCTGGGCGCCTATGGGGCCTTGCTGGGCCCGCTGCAGGACGCGGCCCGCATCGTCGAGCGGTGGGCCCCGGCGGCCGAGGTGGCGGAACTACAGGGCCTCGCCCTCTACCTTACCGCGGATTCGATACGGCAGGGCCTGGCCCAGCACGTCCTGGTGCAGAGCGAGGGTCAGGTCATGTTGCCGGAGACGGCAGGTTTCGTGCGCTGGCTGAAAAAGACGGCGACCGCCGAGATGCCGCTGGGGCAGACGTTACGCCTGCACCTGGGCACGGCCATCGCCCAGACGCCCCCCTGGTTGTCCCTCTCGGGCGTGCCCGTCTTCAGCCCCGGCGGCTGCGTCCACCAGAGCGGGGCCAGTATTGACATCGTGCTCGGTTCCGACCCGGCCAGCCGCGTCGTCGATCGCATCCTCAACCAACTCTTCACGACCGACCGCGTCTATCGAACGTGGCTGCAGGGTGGCCGCTGCCGCGTCACCCTCAACCCCCGCTATTCGGCAGAGTGGGGTCCGCAAACCGGCCCGTGAAGAGGATGGTCCCGCTCTGGCGATCCCGAATGTAGAACAGGAACGGGTGGTCGGCGATGAACGATGGCTTCTGCATGACCGCCCTCGTCATGCCAATGGCGGTGGCGGCGGTAGCCACGGTGCCCAGTTCGTTGACGGAGATGGTCGCGGCGTGCAGCACGACGGAGATTTTCTGCGGCGTGCCGACGATCCCGCTTAGATCCGCGCTGCCGTCGAACAGCGACCGCAGCCCGCTGTTCTCGAGAGCGTCATTGAGAACATGATGCCACGCGATCTTGAAGCGAGGCACTGCCACGTCGCTCAGAGACGTCGGCTTTAGCGCGTGCTGCCATGCTTCGAACTGGGTGCCCACCCCGGTCTCGATTTCGGAGAGACGGTCCGCCTGGGCGGGCAAGACGAGGACCATCTCCATCCGTCCATCCTGATACGGCATGGCGAGGATCTGGACCGTCCCAGCCTCGGCATACGCCATATCGACTGAGCCCAGATGCATCATGTGGGCCAGGACCGTGGGCCCGGCCGCACGCGTGAACGGTTCCAGCTTTGTCCGGCCTGCATCGAAGGCGTGTTGCCAGGTTCCTTTGAAATAGACGGCGTTGGCGATGAACAGGTCGGTGGCGGGGGAGGGAAGACCGGGCGGGAGCAGTTGGTTGATGTGACCGGCCGTGTGTAATGAAACGAAATGGTTGATGCTCTGCCGCGCCGTATCGGTGTTGAAGTCAACCGCAGTGGCTTCAGCGCCGGCCTGCCGGGCGGAGGCGGCATAGGCGGGCAACAGATGCATGCCGCTCTGCACCCAGACACCGTTGGCGATGGCCAGGCGTTCGCCATGGTCCGACATGGTTTTCGCCATGGCGTTGGTTTCCGCCACCTGGCGGGCGAGGGGGGCGATGACCGACAGGGCCCCGTGGTGGGCCCCGAGCGCGACCAGGCTGAGGGCCTGCTGGACCGATACGGGAGAATAGACGATATTGCCGGGGTCCACCCGCAACTGGGCCCACAGCTTCCACGACAGGTCACCGGCCCAGGCCCCTGTGGCCAGCATCAAGGCCGCGAGGCCGATGATCTTCAGACGGTGCATGCCATGGCCTCCCGCACACTGCGGAACTGGGGCCGATGCGCGGGGCAGGGGCCGTGTTTCTTCAAAGCCTCCAGGTGATCGGGGGTCGCATACCCCTTGTGGCTATCGAATCCATACTGCGGATAGGTTTCGTGCAGCCTCTTCATGAGCTTGTCCCGATACACTTTGGCCACGATGGAGGCGGCTGCAATGCTGTAACTCCGGCAGTCGCCCTTGACCAGTGTGCGCTGGTTCTCGTCTCGGCGCAGGCCGAACCGTCCGTCGATGAGGAGGAGGTCGGGCGCACACGCCAGGCCATCTCGGGCTCGTTCCAGGGCCAGCAGGTTGACGACGTGCATGTTGAGCCCCTGCTTCATCTCTTCGACCGTCACCTGGCCAATGGCCCAGGTGCGAGCGCAGAGCAGAATACGGTCGCGCAGGGCCTCCCGCTCCTCCGGCAGCAGTTGCTTGGAGTCGTTGAGACCCACGATCCAGGGGTGATCGTCGAAGACGACGGCGGCCGCCACCAGAGGGCCCGCCAGCGGCCCCCGGCCCACCTCGTCGAGACCCGCCACCACGGTCGACCCTTGACGGCGAGCCTCCCGCTCGTGGCGAGCCATGCGGCTCAAGCGGCGGCGTTCCGGTTCGAACGCTGCCACCAGATCGGGCGAGCAGCGCCGCAGCCGACGCCACACCGGATCGGCCAGGCGGCCTTCCCACTCGTTCTCCATCAACTCAAACATGCGGGCCAGGTTCACGGCCCGCCCCTTTGGCCGACGCCCTGGGCCTCCTCCAAGGTCAGGGGCCCCCACTTGCCCTCCCGCAGTCCTTTCAAGAGAAAGAGGATGGCTCGCCGCAGGTCGGGCTCGCCGCCTTTCAGGATGAACCCTTTGTCCCGACAGAGGGCATCCCACCAAGCCGTCACCGAGGGTGCAGCGTGAGGGTGAATCCGCTTGAGCCAGTGCCGTTCGGACAGCACCCGATAGAGCGCGGGTGCCAGTTCTTCCAGCGGCAGCAGCTCTTCCTTGATGGCCCCGATCATGGCCAGCGGCAGGAGCGTGTCGTCGTCGAGCTTGCCAGGCGGCATGACGCCAGGGGTATCCAATAGTTCGATACCCTCGGAAAGCCACACGAACTGACGGCCCCGGGTCAAGCCTGGACGCTTGCCGGCCTTGGCTCGACCTTGTTCCGACAACTGGTTGATGAGGGTCGACTTGCCGACGTTGGGAATGCCTACGATCATGGCCCGCAGCACGTCGGTATGCATGCCTTTCTTCTGGGCCCGGGCCACCAGCGCCTCATGCCTCCGCTTGAGGATGCCCACCACCTGGCTTTTCCCCTGGCGCTTGACCGACGACATGGCGACCGCTTCGTCGCCGCTTCGCTGCAGCGCCTCCAGCCAGCGGGCCGTGGCCGGGGGCTCGGCCAGATCGGCCTTGTGGAGGATGTAGACCAGGCTCTTGCCTCGTTGTCGCAACAGGCCTTCCAGCACGAGGTTGCGAGACGAAGCGGGGACGCGGGCGTCCAGCAGCATGAGTACAACGTCGGTGCCCTGCGTATCGGCTTCGATCTGGCGCAGGGCCTTGCGCATGTGGCCGGGGAACCAGGTAAAGCTCACGACAACACCGCCGCGTTGCGCAAGGGCCAGACGATCCACTGCGCCCGCCCGTGGATGCGCCACGTCACGACCGGCCCCCACAGGCGGCTGTCGCTGGAGTGCGGCCGGTTGTCGCCCATGACGAACAGGTGCCCGGGCGGTATCGTCACCGGGCCATACTCCTCCGACTCCACCACGGGATGGTAGGGCTCCTGGAGCAGCCGGCCGTCGACCAGGATCAAACCGCGATGGATGCGGATGGTCTCCCCCGGCAACCCTACGACCCGCTTGATGAACTCGCGGCGAGGGTCGTTCGGGTAGTCAAAGATGATGACGTCGAAGCGGGCCGGGCCCTGGCGCTGATAGGCCCGCACGTCGACCAGCAGGTAGTCGCCGTCTCGCACGGTGGGCTGCATGGAGGCACCTTCCACCACGGCGACCCGAAACGTGGAGAAGCCATAGAGCACGCTGATGAGAAGGCCGCCCAACAGCATCCA
>DASYBA010000007.1:0-4168 GCA_036501005.1 Candidatus Xenobia bacterium
GGTGAACTGCTCCAGGCCCTGGAACGCTCGACCCCGCAACATCATGGCCTCGGCCCGCAGGCGATCGGCTTCATCCCGCTCCAGCGCCAGCCGAGGCAGGAGCACCAGGGTGGTGGCCACATCCTCCACGGCGTCGCTCCACATCTTGAGCTTCACCAACATGCGGGCCCGTCGGTTGCGTACCGCCAGCGCCCAGCTCCCCGCTTCCTGCTGTTGCACGGCCAGTTCCGCCAGCCGCACCGCCTCGTCCAGGTCGTGGAGGCCGGTCACCTCGGCTCGGGCCGCCTTGGCCAGGGCCAGACGCTCCAGCCAGGCGCCGTTGCGCGCCGCTTCTGGCACGCCCTCCAGACCCTGGACCGCTCGATCGAGCACTTCGCGTGCCGCATCCGCCTGCTTCAGCGCCATCAAGGCTCGTCCCAGACCCACCAGCGCCGGCGCCTGGGCGAAGGGATCAGGACCACAAAGGTGCACGGCCTTCTGAAAGTCGGCTGCGGCCGCCTCGGCTCGGAAGAGGGACAAGGAAGCTTCGCCCCGATCCATCAGGAACACGCTGCTGAGGGCCGCGTCGTCGCCCGCGATGGTCACCGCCAACCCCAGGTCCGATACGGCTTCCGGCCACGCCCGCAAGCGAGCCTGCGTCATGCCCCGCCCGTGGTAGGCGGCGGCCAGGTCTGTCGCGACGGCCTGCCAGCCTGCCTCCATCAGGTCGGCCAGAATGCTGATGGCGTTGGAACCGTCGCCCACGGCCTGCACGCCCTCCCCCGCCATGCCGGCCGCCAGCCCACGATTGACCAGCACCGCGGCCAGGTCGCGTCGAACGTCGGCCCGGTCTTGATCGCGTAGCACGTCGGACAGCAGGTCGGCCGCCCGGGAATAGTCCCGGCGAGCCGCTTCCAGATCGAAGGCCGCCCGATGCAAGCCCCCACGGTTGAAGTGGACCAGCGCCAGGTGCTGGCGGAACTCGTTCCGGCGCTGTTTCACTACCAGCGCCTCGTAGTGGATGACGGCCTGATGGTAGTCTTTCTGGGCCCGGGCCGGGTCGCCCAGGCGGGTCCAGGCCAGGGCCCGGTTGTTGCAGGCCTGGGCGAGATCGCCTCGCAGCCCGGAGCGGCGCTCCCGCTCGAGCATCACCGTGCCCATGTCGATGGCCGCCGTGAAGTCGGCCACGCTGTCTTGCAACTGGCCCTGGCGGCTCCTCTGCAAGCCGCGTTCGTTATAGGCTCGAGCCAGCAGCGGACGGGCGCCCGACTGCCCTTGCACGTCGACGACCAGGTGCCCCAGTTCGATAGACCGACTGACGGGCTCCATCCGTCGGGTCATGCTGCCCAGGTCGTAGTAGGCTTGGGCCGCTTCAGCCGCCAGTTCGAACCGCCCCGCCTCCAGCAGCGTGTGGTAGCGGAGCACCGCCACTTCGATGTCGCCCCGGGCGTCATCATCTCGCCCCAGCAGGCTGCGGGCGTGGCTGCGCCGGGCCAGACACGCCGCCTCGCCCGCCCCTTCCAGATGCTCCAGCGCCAGGGTGCAGCACACCTCGGCGTCCGTCGTCTGGCCGGTGCGCAAGTAGGCGGCGGCCAGATCGGCGAACACGTCGGGCAACTGGGCGCCCCCGGCGGTCGAATAGAGGCTCAAGGCCTGCTCCAGTGGCAGGACGGCGGACACGGCCCCCTCGGTGCCGGCCAGCGCCTTGCCCATCACCCAGCGCGCTTGCGCCACCTGGGCCAGGTCGACTTTGTTCTTGTCCTCCAGCTCGTAGATTTCGAGGGCCTGTTTGCAGTCGTCCACGGCCGCCGCAGCCATCTCCCGATGCAGGCTGGCGTCAGCCCGCAGCACCAGACTGCGTGCCAGCAGCGGACGGAGGTCGGCCCGCCCATCCCGTATCGCTTCCTGCAGGCGGGCCACCAGGGGGCCGGCGGCTTGCCCGGCATCGGCCCAGGCGCCCAGTTCCGACAAGAGCTCCACTCGCCGCAGGCCCGCTTCGGCAAGTTCCTGCACCGGCACCGTCGCGCCCAGCGCCGTCTGCCAGTTGCTCACCAACGGCAGTCGATCCAGCGCCGGCCGCTCCATGCGCTCCAGGGCACCGGCCCAGAGGGCGCGGACCGAGAGACCGGGCGCGACCCCGCCCTCTCGAATCCAGCGCCATAGGCCAGCTTCAGCGACCCGGGTGTGGGGGGTTTCGTCCTGGTGCTGAAGGGTATCGGTCGCCCACCAGACCAGTTGGCGACAGGTGGAACGCCAGGCCTCGGGCCACAGGTTCCGTAGCGTCGACAGCACCGACGGGTGCACCAGCGCCAAGTCGCGGCCCCGTTGCACCAGCCAGCGGGCCGCCTGGTGCACGGCCAGGCCCAGGCCTTCCGAGCCCACCTGGTCTTCCAGCACCGTGCGGGGCATCTGCCCGCCCGCCGCGGCCAGGCGAATCAATACGGGCAGCACGTCGTGGCCCATGGCGGCCCGGCCCAGGGCGGCTTCCATGGCCTCGAGCGACGCGCCGGTGCGGCACGAGAGCGGGGTAGCGTCCCGTCCCGGGGTCCCGCCCAGACGGCCCACGATGTCGACCACGGTGGGCTCCTGGGAGGTCAGGCGCAACGTCATGGCCCCCGTCTCCGCCAAGCGATCCAGCCTCGTCTTGAGGGACGTGTCCAGGCCCCCCGCCGGGGCGGTCAAGACCACGAACACCCCGTGCGGCAACTCAGTCGGCCAGAACGGCGCGCTCTGCGGCCACGCTGCGACGTCGTCGACCACCACCAGCACGGGCCCGCCGTTGAGCTGGACCAGTGACGCCAGGTAGCTGGACAGAGCTACTTCGGGCGGTGCCTCGGCCATGCCTCGAGCAAACTCGGGTGCGGGCAAGCGAAACCGAGCCGACCGCTGGCGCAGGGCCTGATCGAACTCTTGCAGCCAGACCGCCGCGGGACGGGCGGCAGCCGTCGCCTCCACCCGCGCCACCGCCACACCGGCGGCCTCAAAGCGCCCATCCGATACGATGCAGTGGGATAGCCAGGTCTTGCCGATCCCGTCCGGGCCGGACACCAGCGCATAGCCCTTGGGCGACTCTGTGACCATCCGCCGCACACGAGACAGCCACGCTTCGGGAACGACTCGGTGGTCGTCCCCGGCAAAGTCAGGCGACAGGTTCTGTAGCGGTTGCGGCTCGGCCGGACAGACCTCGGCCGTATCGGGAAAGGCCACGACGTGCCCGTTCATGAGGTTTCGATAGGTGCCACGGCCGTCGGGGCGGACCCCAGCCAGCAGGAACCAGTGATCGGTGCCGTCACAGTCGGGGCAATCCGATATGAGCAGGTAGGGAGACAGATTGATGGTGCCGTCGGGCCCAGCCAGGCACGAAGCGCCTTCCACCTGCCAGATGGCAAAGAACGGCTGGGCGGCCTCCAGCCAGTCCGACAGGACGGCGGGATCGTCGTCGCCTCCCGCCGCCAACCACTTCTTGTGCGCGCCGCCCGCGAAGACGGCCAGCAGATCGGCGGCGTGCTCGGATTTCTTGCGCCGCTTGAGAGCGCTCACGGCCCGCCCGAGAAGGAGCCGCCAGGCGTCTGGGCCCGCCGGTGCGCTGACCTCCTTGAGACCTCCGTTGTGCCGCCACACCGCCGCCGCGACGGCCCCGAACCACCCGGTCAAGAAACGCACGGCCTGGTGCCGGTGGAAGGCTCCGTCGGGACCGCTGCCCGGGTGGGCCACGTGAACCTGGAGCGGTGCCGGGAGGTGATGATGTTCGGGCATGGCGCAAACCGTCCTTGCAAATAGTCTGGACGGTGCGCAGTGCAGCTTTCTCCGTCCCTCGGCCCCCCGGCTATGTATTGGCGGGCCCACTCTGAGTCTAGCCGTTATGACGGGTCTTCCGATACGTTCTTGAGGTGGATTCTTGTGGGCGCGAAAGAACTAGTTCCGAGTAGGTCCTTCGGGTCCGAGGGACCAATCATCGACCCATGCGGACGATGGATCATCCATCCCAGGTCTCGGAAGAGCTGTATCTCTTGTGCATGCGCCCCCCCGGCGAGCCGCTCCGCATCACCCAGGGGACGGCAGGGTGGGCGGCGGCCCAGTGGACGTTCGACTTCTTCGCCTCGCGTTACGGCGACGAGAAGCTGACGGTGGCAGACTGCCTGCTCCGGCCCACGTATCGGTTGGACGTCCCCCTGCGAGAATACCTTGA
>DASYBA010000008.1:0-13991 GCA_036501005.1 Candidatus Xenobia bacterium
TGTAAACCAATAGGCGGCCGTGATGTAGGCCGCCACGGCGGTGGGAACCGCTTTTGGGCGTAGTCGGGCGCAGGTGAAGATGATGAGCACCAGGCCGAAGGTGGCAACCCCTTCACTAAAGCATTGCGACAGTCCCGAACGCACATGGTGCGATGCGGAGAAACAGGGCAGGCCAAACATCAGATTCGCCGTCCCCACGCCCAGAAACGCTCCCGCCAACTGGGCCAGCAGATAGGGCGGCACGTGGGCCCAGGGAAGCCTGCGGGAAGCGGCCTCGCAGAGCGTTACCACGGGGTTGAAGTGCGCCGAGAGGGGCTCTAGCGTGAGAATCAAGGCCCACAGTATCGCCCCGGTGGCGACGGAGTTGGCCAGGAGCGCCAAGCCGACATTGCCCCCGGCCAGCCGCTCCCCCATGATGCCGGAGCCCACGACGGTGGCCAGCAGGAAGGCCGTGCCGATGCATTCCGCGGCCAGGCGTTGCCGCAGCTCCGTCTTCACGGCCTGTCTGGATAGCGTTCGACGCTGTCACCGGCCTGGCTGGTCATAATTCGAGGATACTAGAATAACAGAAATTGTCAACCTGGACGATGTATGGGACGTTGGCGTGCGGTGGGACAGGAGTGTCGAGAAGCCCCCTCGAACGGGCTATCGATGCGCTGGATCGTCCTCCTGCTCGTGCTCGCCTTCTGCCATCTGGCCGCACCGCCCAGCGGGTTGGTGAGCGCGCATGTCCCACCCCCGTGCTGCATGGGGAACGGCACCTGTTGCTGCGTGGACTGCCCCATGAACGAGCACTGTATTCAGGCGGGCCTGCCCAGCCAGATAGCGATCGCCAATACTGCGACCTTCTCGCACGCGGTACGCCGCGCAACGGGCCCTCTCACGCTCTTGCCCGCACCGCGCCGCCGATTCCCCCTCCCGACCGGCACCGCGCGCCCCCGCCAGCCGCTGCTGCGCCTGGCGCGGTCGCCTCGAGGTCCACCTCTCTCCTGACGCCTCCCCGGCCTTAGTCTGCCCAAAATTCTCCAGGGAGCGCGCCATGAGACTCTCGTTCTTGCTGTTGTGCTGGCTTTGCCTGGCCGCCATCGGATGGGCCATGCCGGCGGGTCCGTATTCCGTTGAGCTGACCCCCGACTCGTCTCCGCCCGGCCTGGGCGACAACCGCGTGCGGGTCACCGTCACGCAGGATGGACACCCGGCCCACGTCACCGTGACCTTGCACGAGGACATGGTCGGCATGCCGATGCGCATGCCCCCTGTCCCCGCGGTGCAAAAGCAGCCGGGGACGTTCGAGGGCACCGTGTCCCTGCCGATGGCCGGGCAGTGGACCGTGGAAGCCCAGGTCGTGGGCCCCTCGGGGACGGGTTCCGCCACCTTCACCCTGACCGCTGGCAGCACCCCGGCCGTCCCGTCCCCGGCTGCCTCGCCGAGCGGGGCCTATCGGGTGACGGTCTCGGTGCCGGATCCCCGGGTCGGCGACCAGCCGGTGGAGGTCGAAGTCACCACGCCCAGCGGCGCCCCGGTGTCGGACGCCCAGGTCTACCTGCACGCCGCCATGCCTGGCATGGCCTTGCAGCTTCGCCCGGTTCCCGCCGCCGCGGCCGGCCCGGGACGGTACCAGGCCGTGCTGCCTCTTTCCATGGTGGGCGCCTGGACCATCGAAGTCGAGGTGGACGGGCCGGCGGGCCGCACCCGGCAGAGAGTCACCCAGGTGGTGGGGCCGGCGGAACGCTCCTGGGCATGGCTTGCCTGGGGGGCCGCGGGGGTGGTCCTGGCCATGGCGTTGGCCGTCTCGTGGCGCCGCGGCTGGCGGCCCGGTCTCGGCGCCGTCTTGACCGCCGCGGTCCTGGCGGCAGTGGTGGTCGGAGCGACCTGGCTGGCCCGGCGGAACACGCCGCCGGACAAGACCATGGGCATGCAAATGGACATGGCCCGCCCCGACATGGGGATGGCCCCCAGCGACCTGCAAGCGGCGGTCCCCGTCACGGTGGAGACGGTGAGGCCGGGCGACATCGCTCAGACCGTGACCTATCCGGGGACGGTCGCCGCCTGGGAGGAAGACACGGTGTTCCCTCGCGTCCAGGGTTGGCTGCGCGACGTCACCGTGTATGCCGGAGACTCGGTGCGGAAAGGCCAGGTGCTGGCCAGGCTGGACGACCCGGAGCTCAAGGCCCGGTTACGCTCGCAAGAAGCGGCCACCCGCACCGCCCAGGCCCGCATCCAGGTGGCCCGGACGCAGGCCGAGGCGGCCCAGGCGATGGTCCAGGGCGCGGTGAGCGACCTCCGGGCGGCGGGGGCCGAGGTCTCCATGGCGCAGGCCGAGATTCGCAAGCGCCAGGCCGATGCGGACCTGCAGGCCCAGGAACTGGCCCGGGATAGAGCCCTCGTCGCAGGGGGCGGCTTGTCCCTGGAAGCCTTGCAAGAGAAGCAGGCCATGGCTACCGACGCGGCGGTGGAGCTGCATCACGGCCACGAGGCGCTGCAGGAGGCGGTGGCCCAGCGGGATGCCAAGGCGGCTGCTCTGCGCAATGCCCGCCTGGCCTGGCAAGGCCAACGGCAGACGGCGGAGGTGCAGGGGCTGGAGGCCCGCCAGGCGGGCTCGGAAGAGGACGTGCAGCGGACGCTGCAGGGCTTCACGACGGTGCGGGCCCAGACCTCGGGGGTGGTGACCCGGCGCCTGGTCGACCCGGGCGTGCTGGTGCAGCCCGGCACGGGGCTTTTCCGGATTGCCCGTCTCGACCGGGTGCGGTTGCAGGCCTCCGTGGCCGAGCGGGATCTGCCCGCCATCCATCGGGGGACCATGGTGCAGGTGCTGTCTCCGACCCCGTTCACGGCCCGCATCACCTCGATGTTCCACAGTGCCGATGCGCAAAGCCATACCGGGACGGTGGAGGCGCTGGTGTCGAATGCCGGGCGCCACCTGGTGCCCGGCGACTATGTCGTCATGCGGTTGGAACTGGCCCATCGTGAAAAAGCCCTCACCGTGCCGCTGGGGGCCGTGTCGAACGACGGCACGGTCTGGGTGGTGGTGTCCAAGGCGGGGCAGACCATCAGCGTCCGGCGATCCGTGCGGATCGGTATCGACAACGGCGAACGAGTCGAAATCGTGCACGGGCTCTCGCCCGGGGAGGTCGTCGTGACGGCGGGCGGGGAGGGCCTGCAAGACGGCATGGCGGTCACCCCGACCTACTCGGCGGTATCCCCACAAGCGGCGGAGGCGCCATGAGGCTCATCCGCTGGTCTATCGACAACCCCTACGCCATCATCGCCTTCTACGTCGGCCTCCTGGCGCTGGCCGGGGTGGCGGCCTGGCGGCTCATTCCGACCCGCATGATGCCGTATATCGAAAGCCCCATGATTGGCATCATCACCATGGCGCCGGGCATGGCGGCCGAAGATGTGGAGACCTACATTTCCAAGCCCATCGAGGAGCGCATGGTGGACGTCAACGGCGTGCGCTTCATCCGCTCCTCGTCGACTCAGGACGTCTCCATCGTGTCCCTGGAGTTCAACTATCGATACGACATGCGAAAAGCGCTGGCCGACGTGCAGAACCTGGTGGCGGCGGTGCGGACCGCATTGCCGGCCGAGGGCATCGAGGCGCCGTGGATTCTTCCCATCGACCCGCTCAACGTACCGGTGCTGAAACTCGCCCTCACCGCCCCGCACTGGGATGCGGTGAAGTTGCGACAACTGGCGGACAACCAGTTGGTCGACCGGCTCAAACAGGCGCCCGGCGTCGAGTCCGTCTATGCGGTCGGAGGCTTCAAGCGCCAGGCCCAGATGGTCGTCGACCGGGACCGCCTGGCGGCCTACGGGCTCTCCATGGAGGACGTGCGGCGGGCGGTCGACGGGGCCAATCGGGACCAGTCGGCCGGGCGTCTCACCTGGCAACGGTCGGAGGCCATCGTGCGGCTGGCCGACCGGACCCGCCGCGGACAGGACCTGGAGCACCTGGTGGTGGGCAGCTTCCAGGGCCGACCGGTCTTTCTGAAGGATGTCGGACGGGCCCTCGACACCTTCGAGGAGCGTCGCAGCTTGTATCGATTCAACGGCCACGAAGCCATCGAAATCAACATCATCCAACGGCCCTCCGCCTCGTCCCCGGAGACCCTGGCGGGGGTGCACGAGGAGCTGGCCCGCATTCACAAGGACTACCCTGAACTGGTGTTCGAGGAAGCCTACGACAACGCCCACTTTGTCGAGATCATCAAACACAACATGATGGAAGAGCTGGCCCTGGGCGTGTTGTTGACCGGCCTGGTGGTGTTTCTCTTCCTGGGGGAGTGGCGGGGCACGCTGGTCGCCCTCACCACCATCCCCACCTCGCTGGCAGTGGCGGTGCTGCTCTTTTTGCCCTTCGGCCTGTCGCTCAACTCGTCGACCCTGATTGGGCTCTTGCTCGCTATCGGACGGCTGGTGGACGACGCCATCATCGACCTGCACGCCATCGAGCGCCACCTCGGCATGGGCAAGCCGGCCCGCCAGGCGGCCCTGGACGGCTGTAGCGAGGTGCGCAAGCCGGTCATCGCCGCCACCTTGATGATTTGCCTCGCCATGCTGCCCCTCACTTTCACCGGCGGCTTGACGCAGGCCATGTTCGAAGGCATCGTGTGGCCGTTTCTCTTCTGTCTTCTGGCCTCGCTTCTGGTGGCCTTGACGCTGACGCCCCTCTTGGCCGCCCACGTCTATGCCGGGCATGGCGTATCGACGCCACCCCGCCTTCTTCGTCCCTGGCTTCGCACGTTGGAGCGGGCGGAAGGCGGCTACCGGCGCCTGCTGCGGAGGGCCCTGGATCACCGCGGCCTGGTGCTGGCGGTAGCGGCCGTGGCGGTGTACGTGGCCGTCGCACTCTTTCCCCTGATCGGCTACGAGATGATGCCGCTGGCCGACGTCGGCCAGGCGTATGCGGTCATGGAGGCCCGTCCCGGCACGTCCTTGGCCGAAACGTCTCGCATGACGGCGGCTCTGGAAGCCATCTTGCGGGCCCAGCCGGAGATCACCCGGGTGTCGACCGAGGTGGGGTTCGAAGTCGGGGGGACGTACTTCACCGGCTACTCCATGGGGAGCGTCAACACAGCCAACATCATGCTGACCTTTACCGACAAGAGCAGCCGCACTCGCTCCATCTGGGACGTCATGGACAGCGTCTATCGAAAGGCCATGGCCACCATCCCCGGCATCCGGCGGCTGTCCATCAAGGAGATGGGGTCGGACGTCATGGCGTCGTCCCAGGCGCCTATCGAACTCCTCATCTACGGGCCGGACCTGGCCCGGCTGGACTGGCTGGCGGACCAGACGCTGGATATCGTGCGGAAGCGCTACCCCGACATCGTCCAGCCGGCCACGGCCTGGTCCCTGGACCTCCCCGAGGTTCGACTGGACGTCGACCAGGTGCTGGCCGCCTCGCTGGGGCTCACGCCGGGCGACGTCGCCGACCAGGTGCAGGCCGCGCTGGGCGGGGTGACGGGGCAGCAGCCGTTCAGCCCGCCCAACGTGCGGGCGTCCACGGTGCTCATTCGCTACCGGCCGCAAGAGCGGCGGGACCCCGCCGACGTCGCCGGGGTCTTCATCGTGGGCAAGAACGGCGTTCGGGTGCCGCTCAAGACGCTGGCCCGCATCACTCGGGTGCGGGCTCCCATCGTCATCAACCATGACGGGCTGCGGCGGGTCAACTCGGTCCTCGGCTACTATCGAAAGGGCGGGCCGGGCTCCATGGCCCTGACCATGGACGTCATGATGGACAGCCTGTTCACCTTGCCCTACCCTCCCGGCTACGGCATGGAGCAACGGGGCGACATGACGCAGATGATGGATTCGTTCAACCGGCTGTTGACAGGGCTGGGCATGGCCCTGGCGTTCATCTATCTGTCGCTGGTCGTGCAGTTCCGCTCCCTGCTCCAGCCGTTGGCCCTCATGGCGGCCATCCCGCTGGAGCTGGTCGGCGTGTTCGGGGGGCTCTTGCTGGCGCACCAGACCTTTTCCACTGTATCGATTCTCGGCATCGTGGTGTTGAACGGCATGGACGTGACGGCCAGCATCCTCCTGGTCGACCTCATCATGGGCCGCCGTGAGGAGGGGCACGACCGCCGACTGTCGGTGGAAGAGTCCTGTCCGATACGGTTGCGGCCCATTCTCATGACGGTGCTGGTCACCCTGGTGGTCATGCTGCCGGTGGCCCTCTTTCCTCGCACCGGCATTGATGCCTACGCGCCGTTGGCCACCGTGGTGGTGGGCGGGCTGACCATGTCGACGGTATTGACTCTGGTGGTGGTGCCGGTGCTCTACACCCTGGTCGACGACCTCGAAGATGCGGTGGCTCGAGTGCGGCAGGGGGTGTTCCATGCGTAAGTGGCTGGCCTTGTGGATGCTGCTGGCGGGCGCCGGGCAAGCGGCCCCGCTATCATTGGACGATGCCGTTCGCATAGCCCTGGCGCAACGGCCGGAGCTGCGGGCGGCCGCCGATGAGCTGGCCATGAAACAAGCCGAGTGGCGAAGCCGCCAGGCCGAGTTGCGGCCCGCCGCGTCGGTGTCGGTCTTCGGGGTCACCCAGAATACCGGGATGATTGAGACGACGACACCGCACGTCATGCCGACCTTCTATGCCAACCTGCCGCCGGGAACGGTGCTGGATGCGGACGTGATGGCCATGTGGCCGCTCTACACCGGCGGCCGCCTCGAGCACCAGGTGGCCGGCGCGCTGGTCGCGGCACACATCGCGGAGGACGAGGCGGAGGCCGAGGTCGAGTCGGTAGTGCGCGAGGTGCGCAAGGGGTACCTGGCGGTGCTGGAAGCCCAGGCCGAGCTGCAGGTCCGGACGGCGGCCGTCACGGAGGAGACCGAGTCGGCCCGGGTGGCCCGTCTGCGCTTCCAGACCGGCAAGGCGGCCGCCGTCGAGGCGTCCCGAGCCGAGACGGAACTGGCGGATGCCCAGCAAGCGAAAAATGACGCCACGGCCCAGGTGGACCAGGCCATGGCTGACCTAGAGCTGGCCCTGGCTACGCCGCAAGGTTCCGAGCTGTCGTTGGACGGCAAACTGCCCGCGGTGGCGGAGGTGCCCGAGCTGGCCAGTCTGCAGGCTGCCGCCCAGCGGCAACGGCCGGACCTGCGGGCGGCCCGGCTCCAGGGGGCGGTTGCCGAGGCGGAGCTGGGGACGGCCGAGGGGGCCTACCGGCCGGAGGTGGCGCTGGTGGGGATGGGGCAATCGACGTCGGTGGCGGGGCAGGGGCTGCAGGGCGGGACGAGCCTGGCGGTGACGGCCAGCGTCCCGCTGTTTGACGGGGGCCAGCGCCATCAACAGGTGCTGGCGGCAAAGGCCCACCGGGACAAGCAGTGGGCGCTGGCGGCGGCGGCCGCCCAGGGGGTCGAAAGGGACGTGCAGCGGGCCTGGGTGGCGGTGAAGGCGCAGCAAGCCAATCTCGACGTGAGTGAGGGGGGGCTACGGGCCGCGGAAGAAACGGACCGCATCGCCCACCTGCGGGAGAACCTGGGGGCGGGCATTCAGCTCGAGGTGTTGGACGCCGAGGCCGCCCTGGTGCGAGCCCGCCTGAACCGGTTGAAAGCGTTGTACGGCTACCACGCCGCCCTGGCCGACCTGGACTGGAGCGTCGGGCAGGCCCGACAAGCAGCCCCTTAAGGCGTGCCCAGTTCAGCCACGTAGCCGTTGGTCACGTAATTGCTCGGGGCGGTCGCGGTCGGCACGCCGTGCACGAAGTGCAGGGTGCTGGCCACGCTGGGCATGGCCTTGAGCAGGTCGCTGACCACGAGGTTGCGTTCGCCGTCGATCTGCGGATCGGTTTCGTGTCCGTACGTCTCGGTGCCGTTGGACGACACCCGCATGAACGGATTGGTGTCTCGGGTCGCGTGGATGTCATAGGTGTTGGGGGCGACCTGGAACACCCGCACATGGTCGCGGGACATGCCCTCCAACTGGGCGTTCTTCTGTAGCGACAAGACGGGCGCATGGCCGTTTACGTACATGGGCGACATGGGGACGAGCGTGGCGGGCCCCCAGCCCTCCTTTTGCAGGGCCGCCTTCAACGTCGCTAGAGATCCGGACCATCGGACGGTCGTGGGCTCATGCACGCCTCCGCCGGCGTCCTTCATGGCCGGGGTCGAGATGGTCACGTTGGGTTCCATGGCATGCTGGACCAGTTGCGAATTGAGTTGGGGGTAGGCGGGCAGGGCCGGGGCTGGCAGGTCGTACTTGCCCGGACCCAGCAGGTTTCCGAACAGGCTCCCCACGGTGCTCGCAGCGCCGGTGACGGAGACGGCCGGCTGCCCGAGAGAGACAGTGTCGGTGGGCTCGGGGTTGGATGGCGGGTCTAGTGGGTTGACGTTGGCCTGCAGCGGGGCCGTAAAGGATTGGGAGGCCGTCGCGGTGGCGGCGGTGGTTTGTTGTGTGACAGCGATCATGCCTAAAGTCTAGCAGGGACGTGTTGCACGCCCCGCGCCGCTTTGTAAACGGTTTGATGACAACGGTTTTCAGGAATTCAAACACTTTTGGCATGGGGGCCCCTTGAAAAGGACCGTTTTTCGCTCTAAATTTGGCGCGTCAAGGCATTTGGAGGTATCTCCCCGATGAGCGTCGAGGCCAGTCTGAACCACCTGTTGACCAGCGTCTACCCTCCCTCGTTCCTGGTGGATCCAGAAGCCGCCGATGCCCGTTGGGAGTTTGCCGGGTTTGTCGAAGCCAGCCCGGCCGGGGCCTCGATGTACTGCAAGAAGCACGGCGAGGAGAGTCGACGAGCCTATCCGCCCATGCGGGTGCTGCGAGTCTCCAAGGTCATCCTCCGGCGCCGAGACTTCATGGTCGCTACGCCGCAGAACCCGTGCGAAAACCGTCACTACTGGGTGGGGGCGTGTCGTGACTGCCGCACGGTCTACTGGGCCGCGCAGCGTCCTACGTAGACAGTCGAGACGCCGTCCTCCAGCCCCGCCACGGCGCCGGGCAGGTCGAACAGGCGTTCAGCCAGCAAGTCTCCCTGGAGCTCCGGTGGGAGCAAGGGTTGGAATTTGGAGAGACGGGTCGGCGGCAGGAACCCGCTCAGTCGACGGAGGTCGTCCGGCCCATAGGAGCGGACGGCCTCCAAGCTTTCATAGACGACCTCCGCCGGCTCGTCAGCGTCGCTTTTTCGCCACGTCACCCAGAGGTCGTTGATGCGCGGCACGCGACGGCCGTGGTCTTGCAAGGCGCGGCCATAGACGTTGTTGATGCGCCCCCCGGCGAAGGTGTAGATGGTCACTTCATCCTCGCCCTCGGAGATGACGACCCGCCCGGTCGACAACAGCGGGCGCCACTCGTCTCGCCAGTCGTCCAGGAGCTTCTGCGCCTCGTCGTGCAAGAACGGAACGGGCTCCCGCTCCAGGAGCAGGCTCCGCATGGCCTGGCAGAGGTCGAAGCTCAGGGGCGACAGCACGCCCTGCCACACGGGCACCTGTCCGTGGGCGGCCGGAGCTACCTTGATGCCGCTCTGGCCGCAGGCCACGACGACCCACGCCTGGCCGCCCAGAAAGAACACAAAACCAGGGGCGATGCCGCCCGCAAAGTAGGCATCCAGATGGCCTACGGGCCGGTCGTCGACGGTCCTCACCTCCAGTTGGCGCGCTGATTCGAATACGGCATACAGGCTCTCGAAATGGCGGCGGCCAAAGCGGCGCTCGCCCTCGTCTCCCATCACCAGGTGGCCGTCGACTTCCGCCAGCACATGCGTATCGATCAGATGTTGGAGGATCTCTTTTTTCGAGGTCAGCTCCGAGAAACATGCTGGCTCGCCCAGCCCCGCCACCAGCCGATGCCGCGGCACACCCCGCTCGGCCAGCACCCGCGAAAGAACCTGGTGAATGAAGATGTGGGCGGACCGTTTCGATACGACCACGGGTTCCACATAGCGATCCACGGCCAGGCGCACCACCGCGACCGCCTGCAGGAAGCCCCACCCGCGGTCGGTGAGGAGGGCCATGTGGCCGACCGTGCCGGGCCGCCGCCCCGTGCGCCCCAGGCGCTGCAAGAAAGCCGATACGGTGGCCGGGGGGGCGACCTGCAGCACCAGGTCCAGGTCGCCGACGTCCAGACCGAGTTCCAGCGTGCTCGTGCACAGGATGCAGGCGGGCCGCCCTGGCTGGAACGCCCGCTCGGCCTCCAGGCGGCGCTCGGCCGACAGCGAGCCATGGTGCACGTACTGGGGAATGCCGACCAGCTTGAGTTTCTCCGTGTTGCTGCGGCTCTCGCAGAACAGCAGGCTGCGCCGTCCTCGGGCCAGACGGCTGGCAACGGCGTCGATGTCGTCCTCGTCCAGGGGGTGGAATTCGATACGGCGTCGCAACCCGTCGCTAGGCGGGCGCACGGTGCGGGCGGCGCGCCGACTGCTGCCGCACAGCCAGGCCAGCAGATCCTCGGGATTGCCCACCGTGGCCGAGAGGCCCAGGCGCTGGAAGTCTCGATGCAAGAGGCCGGCCAGGCGCTCGAGGAGGGCGATGAGGTGGTCTCCCCGGTCGTCCCCGGCGAAGGCATGGATTTCGTCGATTACGACATATTCGATATGGGTAAAAAAGCCGTGGCGACGGCCCAGCAGAAACCCCTCCAGCGATTCGGGCGTCAGCATCAACACCTCGGCAGGCTGCCGCATGAACGCCTTCTTGTCCTGGGCAGAAACGTCTCCATGCCACTTGAAGGCAGCCCGCCCCACCATGCGACAGAGCGTTTCCAGGCGGGGTTCCTGGTTGTTCAAGAGGGCCTTGAGGGGCGACAGGTAAAGCGCCCTGACCTGCCCTCGGGGACGGTCCAGGAGACCGCTCAGCACTGGCAGGATGGCGGCTTCCGTCTTGCCTCCGGCGGTGGGCGCGAGGACGAGTACGTTCTCGCCCGAGAGCACCGGCGGCAAGGCCAGCTCCTGGACCGGCCGCAGCTCTCGCCACCCCAGGTGATGTACGAGGGCGTGCTGGAGAGCGGGGTGCAGCCGATCGAAGGCGCTGGCCATCAGAGCCAGGTTTGGCGCTCTTTTGCAACATCCCCCCCAGGGCCGATCCCCCATCTTGATCCGGTATGATAGAATGCCCCCCATGAACGACTTCAACGACACCTACCCCTGCGGCCGTCCTCGCCCTGGGAGCCAGCGAGCGGGCCGGTATAAGTCTGGCCGTATCCTGCCGTCGCCCGTGAAGCCTGCCATGTCGGTGGCAGACCTCATCGACGGCCACTTCCTGGCCTACAACTCGGCCCGCCTGCGGGAAGCGGCTGAGCTCCTGGTGGAAAAGGTGATGCAGCCGAACGTCGTCGTCGGTCTGACCCTGGCCGGGGCGCTGACGCCCTCCGGCATGGGGGCGGGCCTGTTCGTTCCCCTCCTTGAGGCGGGGTATATCGACTGGATCGTGAGCACGGGGGCCAACCTCTACCACGACCTGCACTACGCCCTCGACCTGCCGCTCCACCGCAGTTCGCCTTTCCACGACGACAAGGTTCTGCGGGAGCACCGTCTCATTCGCATCTACGACCTCGTCTTTGATGAGTCCGTTCTGTTCGATACAGACCGCTTCGTTCGGGAGCTGGTCACGGGGCCTGATTTCCAGCATCGGATGGGGACGGCTGAATTCCACCATCTGATTGGCAAGCACGTCGCGGAGATAGAACGCCTGCGCGGCGGGCCGGGGCGAAGCGTGCTGGCGGCGGCGTATCGGATGGGCGTGCCCATCTACTGCTCGGCGCCAGGCGACGGCAGCATCATGTTGAACGTGGCGCGGGCCGCCCTGGAGGGTAACAAGCTCGAAATCGATATTCTCCGCGACATCAACGAGACGGCCGCCCTGGTGTATGGCAGCAAGACGGCGGGCCAGAAGACCGCCGTGGTCATCCTGGGCGGCGGTACGCCGAAGAACTTCATGCTGCAGACCCAGCCGCACATCCAGGAGGTGCTGGGCCTGGAAGAACGGGGCCACGATTATTTCATCCAGATCACCGACGCTCGACCCGATACGGGCGGGTTGTCCGGGGCCACCCCCGGCGAGGCGGTCACGTGGGGCAAGGTCGATGCCGAGCAGCTATCGAACAGCGCCATCGTCTACACCGATGCCACCATCGCATGGCCGCTGTTGTCGGCCTACGTCATGGAACGTTCCCCGGCCCGGGACGCCAAGCGTCTTTACGAGCGCCGGGAGCAATTCCTGGACGGCCTCATGCAGGCGTTGGACACGAAGCGAGCTGTCTCCAGATAGAAGCTACTTTCGCCTGGCGAGGAACTGATCGATACGGGTCTGGTCACTTTCCGACAGGTCTCGAAACTTGAGACCGACCAGAAAGTTCTCCACCCGCGTCGGCTTGCTCCACAGCACTTCCAGCGTAACCTTGATGGGCGGGGCGTGCTTCTCCAGCGCCATGTGGGCCAGGCACGTCTCGCCGACCTGCAGCGGGGTCTCCGACAAGTAGCGCATGCCTTCCGGGTTCATCTGCACCGTCACGCCGGCCAGCGGCTTGAACACGCCTTCCCGTTCCACTTCAATGGGCAGCACCTGGTTGAGCAGGACGGAGTGACGCTCGGTGCGCCTTCTGGCGTAGCGGGCCACGATGCGATCGATGACCTCGCGGGGTGGGGGCTTGAGGAACTCCAGGCCGACGATGCGGCCGTCTTCCTCCGGCTGGGTCCAGACGACCCGGATATCCACGTCCAGAGGTTCGCCCAGCAAGAAGCGAGCCTTGACGACGTCTTCTACGGGCCATTCGAAGCCGGTCCTGATGCGCATGCCGCCGGGGCTGAGCTCCAGCAGATTGAAATAACACCGGTGTTGCCGTTCCTCGGTGCGCACGTCGACCGTGAACGACTGGTTGATTTTGATGGTCTGGCGCGGGTGCTGGCGCCGTTCGGAGGCCTGCGAATCCACACGAGTAAAATTCGCTGATGCAGCCGTTTTCCCTGTGCCGGGAAGGGCTCGGCTGGCGACAGTCGAACTGGCTTTCCGATATGAAGAGCATTCGACGATTCCTGCCTCTCGCGTTGGCGATGCTGCTGGCCACCGGGTGTAACAGTAACGGCGGCGACAGCGATTCCAACGCCTCGCCGCCCCCGCCTCCTTCTCAAGCGGCGACCATGGCTGACGATGCGCCGACCGACCAGCCTATCGCCGGTCCCGTGGTGATCCCCACGGCCAACGCCGATGTGGCCGCCGGCAAGGCGTTGTTTGCCACCAACTGCGCGGGCTGCCACGGCGCCACGGGAAAAGGCGACGGCTCGGCGGGGGCGGACCTGGATCCGAAGCCGCGCAACTTTCACACCGCGCCCCTGCAGTTTGGCTCCGACGACGCCCACCTGTACACCACCGTCTGGCTGGGCGCCAAGCACTGGAGCAAAGCAGCGAAGACCAGCGGCATGGCAGGCTTCAAAGGCCGTCTCAAATCCGACCAGGTCCTGCAGATCCTGGCCTACGTCAAGCACGACCTGCTGGGCAAGAAGTAAGTCTCAATTGCCCATGTGCATGACGACGGAGTAGAGGGGTAGGAAGACGGCGAGCACGACGAGTCCGACCATGAGGCCCAGGGCGAACACCATGAGCGGCTCGATGAGCGTCAGGAACGCTTCCATCTGGTGCGTGACCTCTTCCTGGTAGTACCGGGAAAGCTTCCACATCATCTCTTCAAGCTGCCCGGTCTCCTCGCCGACGGCAATGAGCGAGACGGCCAGGGGCGAAAGCAGGTGTGAAGGGACATCGCCACACCCGACCGTCAGGCCGGCCCCCCGCTCCAGCGCCTTGCGTAGCGGCACCATCACGAGCTCCCTGAAGTAGAGATTGTTGCAGAACTCGTCCAGGACGTCGATGCTGCCCAGGATCTGATACCCCGAGCCGAACAACGCGCCCCATGCATTGCACATGCGGGCGACGAGAATCTTGCAGTTGAGGGTGCCCGCTAGAGGCAGGGTCAGCTTCAACCGGTCGACGTTGTATCGTCCGCGTTCCGTCTTGACGTACTGACCGTACCAGAACCAAGACCAGACGAGGAGGCC
>DASYBA010000009.1:0-4686 GCA_036501005.1 Candidatus Xenobia bacterium
CCCGCCGTCGAAGGACTGGGCGCCCGGGCCGTTCTGGCCACCCATGAGGCTCTGCACGAGGCTGGCCAGGGGGTTCTGACCCTGACTCTGGGGGTTCTGGGTCTGCCCTGAGCCGATACCCTGCATGCCGAACCCAGGAAATCCGCCGTTGGCTCCGCCGCTGATGTTGAGGTTCAATGCTCCGATGGCCATTCGATATGTCCTCCTTGCCCGCTGTCATTTTGTATGACTTCTTGTGTTTTCATCTTACTGGGTCCAGACCAGGCCACGTTGCGGAGATGTTAAAACGCAGTTCACTTTTCTCGGTTTTGCCCATGCGAGAGATGTTCACATCCGGCAGGTCGTCCCGGTCACAGCAGGGAATTGCCAGTCGTGGCGCTGATCAAGCACATCACCGATACGGCCCGCTGGGCGGCGTTCTACCGGGCCCAGGAAAGCGACAGAAGCGACGCGGTGTTTATCGATCCCCTGGCGCGGCGCCTGGCCGGCGACCGTGGTGCGGAGATCGCGGCCGCCTTTCAGATGGGGGCGCAGAATTCATGGTCGTTCGTAGCCCGTACCTGGCTCTACGACCGATACATTCAAGAAGCCGTCGCGCACGGCGTTGACCTGGTGTTGTCCCTGGCGGCGGGTCTGGACGCCAGGCCCTATCGAATGGAGCTGCCCGCCACGCTCTCGTGGGTGGAGGTCGACCTGCCGGACATGATCGACTTCAAGACGGACGCGCTGCGAGACGAGACCCCCCGGTGTCGCCTGCAACGGGTCGCCCTCGACCTGACCCAGGGTGAGGCCCGGCGGGACTTCCTGCAGTCGCAGAGGGGCTCGCGGGGGCTGGTGATGACGGAGGGTCTGCTCGCCTATCTGCCCTCCCAGGAGGTGGCGTCGCTGGCTCGCGACCTGGCAGCCACCCCCGTACTGCAGGGCTGGGCCACGGACATCATGTCTCCCGCCTTGCTCGCCACCATGACGCCTCAGATGGTGCGCCTCTTCGGGGCCGGGGTGTCGCCCCTCCAGTTTGCCCCGGCCAACGGCCCAGCCTGGTTTCGCCCGCTGGGGTGGCAGGTGCGGCAGGTGGGGTCGCTGCTCAAGACGGCACATCAACTGGGCCGGCTCCCACCTCAAATGCGGCCCATGGCGGCCCTGCCCGAGACGCCGGAGCGTCCGGGCGTGGCGACCTGGGCGGGGGTCTGCTGGTTCGAGAAGGCCGCCGCGACTTAAACTGCGGCCGATGTTTCCAAATTGGTTTGCCCGAATCCGGGAAAAGTTTACACGCCCTTCACAGCCTGGTTCAATAGACGGCCGTAGACTCGCTACACTGTTCTTGTAGAGCGAAGAGCGAAAGCCGCTGCCCGACGGCCCGGCTTTCCCGCGTCAAGGAGGATGAAACCATGCTAGACGGCGGCGGCGGAGCCCCGATCAAGACCGCACCCACATCGGCAGCACGGTCTGCCCCCAAAGCTTCTGCAACCCCTACGGTGCATGGGGTGCCGGCGTCGACCTACACCCACTTGACGCCGGACGAGCAGACCCAGTTGAGTCCTCCGGAGACTGAGCCGCACAATTCAAACACGTCCAATATCGTATCATCCATCCGGGGCTCGTCGGGCGTCACGCCCCTGGTTCACGGGGTGCCGGCCTCGGTCTACACGCACCTGACCCCGGACGAAAAGACTCAGCTCAACCCCAAGGCGCAGCAGCCTGCCGGGGGGGACGACCACCACGGGCCGAACTGGCTCGAGGGTGGGTCGACGTTGAGAGACATTGTCGACGCCGGCCGGGTCGTCAAGAATGGCCTGGGGGCCCTGACCGGCGCCGCCGCCGCGGCGACTGCCCACGACCCCCATCCCGCCAGTGTCGGGGGGCACCCGTTACCCTCCGAGACCGTCGGGGGCTCGACCGCCAAGGTGGGCAAGCTGGAAGGCCCGTTGGCAGCGCTCGCCGTGCCGATGGGGCTGTATACCGCCGGCGCCGGCGTCAACGAACTCCTGCACCACAATCTGGCCACCGGCGCATCCCAGCTCGTCAACGGTGCGGGCACCGCAATCGCCGGCGGTGCGACCCTGCTGAAGGCTGGGACAGACCTGGGATCGGCCGAGGTCCTGGACGGCCTCGCATCGGGCGCGGCGGGGGTGGCTGGGGTCGCCCAGGGTGGCCTCACCATGTATAACGGCTTCAAGCAGGGGAGTGTCCAGCAGGAAGTGGCCGGGGGCCTCGAGGCCGCCGGGGGCCTGTCGATGATGACAGGGGATCCGGTCGGGGGCGCCATCCTATACGGTTCGGGCCTCGTCGTCCAGAACTGGGGCACCGTATCGCATGCCGCCTCCGACGTCGGACACGCCGCCAGTACCGCCGCGCACAAGGTGGCGAACTTCTTCAGCAGCGTCTTCTAGCCGTCGACGTTCGATTCAGTTAAGCTCACAGTCCGCACCGTGGGGAGCTGAGGCGCTTAGCGGTTGAAGAGCCCTTTCACCTTCGAAAGGAAGCCCGCCGGACGGCATTTGCTGGTAGCCTCGTCCAAGGCGGCCTTCCAGTCGGACCGCTCCCCCAGGCCGTCGTCCTCGGCAGCCAGCACGTCCCGGGCAACCTGGCAGGCCTCTTCGTAAGAACCTTCCTGCATCAATGCCGAGAACAGAATCTTTCGCGCGGGCAGCAGGATGTGGCCTTGGTATTCCAGCCGCCTGGGGAGCTCGCGTGCCCACTGGGCCACGGCCGCGGGCTCGAGGGTCTTGGAAAAGTGGTCGTACGACCCCTTCAGGAGTCCTACAAACGTCTTGAGGACACGCATCTTGGCATCTAACGCTCGGGTGGAACCCAGTCCGATGTACAACATGTGCAAGAAGCCGAGCAGACCGGTCAACTCGTCACAGCGTCGGGTATGCATGGCGACGAGGATGCTGGTATGCGTCCAGGTAATCATACCCGCCAGCGGTTTAGGCACCTGCTGCCCCTCGGGACCCATGATGCGGCTGGCCGTGCGCCAGGCATCTTCAGAGCGGGCCAGCTCCTGCTGGCTCATCGCCTGTCGCATGATCACGCTACACCAGGCCAACCGGTCGGCGTCGGTGGGCTCCCCCAGCCGGTCGAACGCGGCGACGGCCTCGTCGAGAAGCGCCAGGGCCGGTTCGTGTTGGTCCTCCCGCACCTGAGAGGCGGCCTGCTCCAGAAAGGGTTCGAGGGAGGAGTTTGCGGGTGAGCCCGGGTTGCGCCATGGCAAAGGCCAGTTCTCGCAGTTGCCGGCCTGGACGGCCTGGCCTGTGATGGCGCCATCCGGTTCCGCCGACGCCAGCATGAACGCGACCCGAGAACTGTCCTTCCCGGCCTTCCAGGCGGCCTGGACGAAAAGGTCCTCGGTCTGGATGACCTTGGCGCCGGACGGAGCTGGCGGGTTTTTCATCCGTTTTCGCCAGAGCTCTACATCCTGCGGATACTGCTCGAGCTCCGGCCACGACACCACGGCGATCGCCAGGTCTTCGGCCGCTTTATCCTCCCCTTGCGAGGTCAGGGCTCGATACAGGATTTCCCTTGCGGGCAGCACCACCTTGCCGTCCTTCTCGAGGCGGGATTGCACCTCACGGGCCCAGTCCACTACGGTGGCTGGCGACGCCTTCAAGTGGGTCTGGAAGGCGTCGAGGAACCTGTTGCAGAGCGTTCCCCACACGGTGCTTTGCGTCTTGATCAGGTATTCTCGTACCGTGGGAACCAGAGGTGTCGGAATGTCGATATGGAGGCCGCTGGTCGGCCCGTTGTCAAGGGATGCACCCACCTTGCAGATGAAGGCGTCCAGCTCGGCCAGGAACTGCAACAGGGCGACCACCTCGGGCCAGCGTCTCGAATGCGAGCCGATCACCAGCGACTAGTGGATCCACCCCAGCACGGCGGGCTCCAGGAACCGGGGGATGTCCTCCGCCTCCGGTCCCATGGCCCGGCAGATGGTCGACCATGCGTCGTCGGGCGAACGCCCCTCCCGCTGAGCCAGATCGTACTGGGCCCCGGCTTTGGTGTTCAAGATCCACCACCCGATGAAGCGGTCGACCATGGTGGGGTGGTGCAGACCGTGAAGGGCCTGGAGAACGCCCTCACACAGGCCGAGGCATGATGCCAGATCGCCCTTGTCGCTGGCCTGCAAGGCCTCACGCAGGGCGGGTCTGAGGGGCGACTCCTGCATGTCGCCGGTCAAATTCGGTACCGCCTGCCATCTTAGCCAAGGTCGCCCGGCTTCGTCCTGGTCCCAGACCACCTGCAGGGAGATTTCGAACTGCGACATCGTCTGTGCCTCCGTGCACTGTCGGCCGTCATTCGTTTTGTTGATGACCCGACCCTGTCCGGATCCGCGCCTGCAGACGTTGAGGCCACAGGGTGCCGGCCCACATCCTCGACCTGGCCCGCTGGAGAGGGCGGATCCGCTGTGTGAGAAGGCCTCGGGCCACCACGTGGACAGCAAGACGAGGCCGAGCACCGTACGACCGCGTCTATGGGGTACTGCCCATCTCAGGCTGGACGTAGAGCCGGTAGAAATCAGTGGAGCAGGCGGCCAATCCGGCTCTCGACACTCAGGTGCACCGGCCGATGGGCGACTTGAGCCAGGGAGCGATCCCAGGCCTGGAGAAGCCTGGGCACCAATATTCGGTTGCCCACCACGACGGCTTCCATTGAAACGCCCCCGTCGTTCGGCAACACCGCGGCAGG
>DASYBA010000010.1:0-9618 GCA_036501005.1 Candidatus Xenobia bacterium
CTCCCCGCCGTGAGAGCGCCCCTGCGTCTCCGCGTTCGACAGGTCCGCCTCTTCACGCTCGGGGCCGGCTCCCGTGCCCTCAAGGTCCGCGCCCTCTCCCCTCGTCCCCGCCAGGCTCCCCCCGTCCAGCTCAATCCCGGAGCCGAAGAACGCTACCGCGCCACCATCTCTGGGGGGTCGCCCGTCGAACTCCACAAGGACGTCTTCGGCTACTGGGATTTTGACGTGCCCGCCATCTCGCCGCCGGTCGTCCCCGGCCGCCGCTGCCGCGCCACCCTCGACCTGCCCGGAGGCACTATCGAAATCGACGGCATCGGCCCCCGCCACCTGAGCGGCCGCGCCCCCCTCGACTGGGCCTCGGGCTACGCCCAGCCCCCCGTGTGGGAAGGCCTGTCTACCCTGCACACCGACGACGGCATTCCCGGCGTCGGCTCGTTCCGCCCCGATGGCCGCATCGTCTGGCTCTTCGCCGACGATCTGCCGGCCAACGTCACGCTGGCGCGGCTAAATCTCTATCGAGTGCCCGCCGTGCCGCCTTTGGCCGGCGTGTGCCAGAGTTCTCTCCCTCCGCTGCTGAAGAACGTGCCGTGCACCCTGAAACCCCAGCTTTCCATGGGGCGCCTGCCTGTGCGGGTCGGAAACCAGCAGGCTTTCCCGACGGTCCTGCAAGGCCTGGTGGAGACCCGAGTGGAGGGCGTCCGCGGCGACGTCCGCCCCACGCTTCGCTTCTGGTCCCTCGCCGACAAATCCGACCAGTGCGAGATCGAGGCCTCCTGGCAGACCGCCCCGGGCGAGGTCATCGCCCTCCTGCCGCCGGAATTCCCGCCGCCCGCCCATTGGGACGCCCCCTGGGTGGACCTGCTCTTGCCGCAGGCCGCGGTCGTCATCGACGAGCCCGGCACGGACATCTCCCTGCCTCCGCCCTTCGTATCGCCGACCTTCTACTCGACCAGGCCTTTTCGCATGGCGTAGGCGACCGCCTGCGCCCGGTCAGTCACCTCCAACTTGCGGAAGATGGTGCGCAGGTGCGCCTTCACGGTCTTCTCGCTGATGGTCATGGCCTCGGCGATCTCGCGGTTGCTCTTGCCGTCGGCCACGAAGTGGAGTACCTCCATCTCACGCTCCGACAGCTCCCGCAGGAGGGCCGCCCGCCCCGGCACGGGAGCCTCGCGGGCCAGGTTGGCAAACTCCCGCAGCACTTTGCGGGCCAGGCTAGGCTGGATCATGGACCCGCCGTGGTGCACGGTCTTGACGGCCCGCAGCAGGTCATCGGGACTGATGTCCTTGAGCACGTAGCCGGTCGCCCCGGCCTTCACGCTCTCCAGCACGTACTGCTCCTCGTCGTACATGCTCAGGATGATGACTTCGACGTCGGGGTGCTCGGTCTTGATGATGCGGGTCGCTTCGATGCCGTTCATGCCCGGCAGATTGATGTCCATCAACACGATATCCGGGTTGAGGCGGGTCACCAACTCCAGGGCATCCTTGGCCGACGGCGCCTGACCCACCACCTCCAGATCGGGCGACAGGTCCAGCATGCGGGCAAAGCCCTCTCGCACCAGGGTATGGTCGTCGACCACCAGAATGCGAATCTTCTCTTCGCTCATGCCTCGTCTCGGCGTTGGATGGGAATCTCCACATCCACCACCGTCCCCTTTCCCTCCCTGGTCGAGATGGCAAACTTGCCCCCCATCAGCGCGACGCGTTCTTTCATGCCTTCGAGCCCGTGCGTATCGCCCCGCTGGAACTTCTCGGTGACCTCGGCCCACAGGAATCCACGGCCGTTGTCCGCCACCCGCACGCCCACCTCGGTGGGCTCGATGGAGATGCGCACCACCACCTTGGTGGCGGCCGCGTGCTTCTTCACATTGGTAAGGGACTCCTGGACCAAGCGGAACACCGTCGTCTCCATGGCGGGCGGCAGCCGACGGTCGCCCCCGTTGATGTCGACGCTCACGCCAATGCCGCTTTCCCGCTCGTAGCGCTTGACATAGTTCTGCAGGCACAGCACCAGACCCAGGTCGTCCAGGGAGGAGGGCCGCAGGTTGAAGATGATGGTGCGAATCTCCCGCACGCTGTCGCCGATGACCTTGCGCAGCTCTTCCAGGTGCACGGCGGTCGCCTTCGGATCGGTGTCCAGCAGGGTCTGCGCCGTGTGCGTCAAGGTCAACATGCCCACCAGCGTCTGCGCGATGCTGTCGTGGATCTCGGCCGCCACGCGCTTGCGCTCTTCTTCCTGCGCCTGGATGACCCGCGACAAAAGCTGCTCGACCAGGGCTTGCTTCTCCTGCGCGGCGTGGTAGAGCTTGACGTTGTCCATGGCGATGGCGGCCTGGCCGGCCAAAGTCGAGAGCAGTTGCACCTCGGTCGCAGCCCACGGCCGGGGACGACTGGAGTAACCCACCAGGATGCCTGTCACCCGGTCCTTGACGATCATGGGCAGCGCGACCATGCTCTGCATGCGCGTGTGCTTGGCCCCAGTCACCAACCCGGAGCGAACCGATACGGCCAGATTCTCGAACGTCAGCGGGCGCCGCACCGACAGAAGCTCGCCCACCAGAGGGTCAAACAAGCTGAGCTGCGCCACCAGTTCGAACTCGGCCGGGAGATTGACGAGGGCTCGGGGCATGAACTTCTCGGTATCGGTGTCGTACAAGAGCAGGGCTGCCGCCTCGACATGTCCCACCCGGGTGACCAGCTCCAGCACCCGGCGGCCCAGCTCGGCAAAGGGCACCGACCCGCTCAGGACCTCCGCCATTTCGCTCATGGCCGACAGTTCCTGGATGCGCTCGTTAAGCTCACCGACCAGCGTCCTCTCCTTGCGGGTGCTCTCTTCACGGGCCATGAGGAGCTGGAGCAGGAGCTTCACGCCGGCGCCGCGGATGGTATCGTCGCCGCGCCCTTCGCCCTCCGTATCGATCGTCACGTCGCAGGGGCCGGCCTCGGCCGCCGTTCGATAGCAAGGAATCGACAGGTCTCGAGCCAGTCCGACCACCTCAGCCAGCGGATCCGCCTCCACCACGCCGACCACTTCGATATGCTCGTTTCCCAGCAGGCTCTGCAAGATGGACGTCGCATTGCGGCCGCCCCCGATGACCAGCACCCGAGTCTTGGAAGGTTCCGATATCGCCGAGGAGGTCGAGGGTATCGCCGAAAAGGTCGAGCGCTCGGGCGCCTTCTGCGGCCGACTGGCCACCACGTCGTTGACGATTTCGATCAGCCGGAGCGGATTGAACGGCTTGCTGACGTAATGGGCGACCCCCTCGACCAGTTCCTTGTCCTTGCGGTCGGTCAAGTTCATGCCAGTGAGGAGCACGACCGGGATGGTGCGGGTTTCCGGTTGTTTCTTCAGCGCACGCAGCACCCCCCAGCCATCCAGCCGGGGCAGCATGATGTCCAACAGGATGCAGTCTGGACGCTCCTTGAGCGCCTGCTCGACGGCCTCCTCCCCGTTGAAGGCGAGACAGGTCTCGTAGCCTTCGAAATTCAGGTTGACCGCCACCAGCCGCGAGATATCCTCGTTATCGTCGGCCACCAGCACCTTGCCGCGGTTGAGCTCGGGATTAGACAACTTCCTTCAAGCGTTCTGCGGCGGCTTTCACCTCCCAGCGGATGAGGCCCAGGTTGACTTTCGACCGGGCGATGACCAGCAGGAAGGATGACTCGTTGATGCCGCTCATGACGAATTTGCCGTGCGAGCTCTCCACGTGGATGATCTCCACCGGCCCCTGCGCCAGGCGCTCGCCCAGCATGGACTCGGCGGTGGCGAAGAACTCCGACGAACTCGCCCCCAGGCTATCCGCGTCCAGAGCCCCAACGTCTCCGGAGTGGGCGACGACCAGCCCGTCCTTGGTCACGATCATGGACGCCTGGACCCCAGACGTCTGGGTCAGCCCCTCGAGAATCTCCTCCATCATCCCCTCCTACAAAAATACCGATGTCAGCATGGTCGCGGCTTTCAGAAGCCGATTGCTGTAAGTCTCGCGCGGGGCGGTGTTGTCCAGCATGGACACCAGAATGCCCTCACGGTCCAGCGGCACGATGGAGATGAGGGCCTTGGGCGTCCACACCAGCAACTGCCGAAGCGGCACCGCGCCCATGCGCTGCAGACCCCGTTCTACGTCGATGAGCGCCTGCGACAACACGGCCGCCCACATGTGCACCATCTCTTCGAGATGAGGCACGGACTGATGCTCGATGACCAGACCCTCGCGGTTGACCACGATGTTGGCCTGGATGCCGTCTTGCCGGCTCAGATCGTCCAACACCCGCTTGAGAATGGCACCCCGCAGATCCATCTCGCTTTGCATGTGGAAGGGCTCTTCTTCGACGGTCTCGGTCGGACGTCGTTCGTGTACCGCCAGGACAGCCGACGGCAAGGTGTGGAGCGACCACGTCACGTGGGCCGCTCGAGCCGTCACCAGGCTGGCGGCGGGAAAGTCCGCTTCGGCCAGACTGCGCTGCATGGTCTCGGCCACCTCGATGGCGAGGGCACCGGACAGTTCAGCGTCGATGGACGCATCCAGGTTGGAGGCCAAAAGCAGGCCATCCTCGCCCACCACGGCCGCCGCCACGCCGGCCTCCCGCAACCGCTCCACGGCCCCCAGACGCTCGATGACCCCGTGATAGTGAATCTCGTCGACCAGGCGCTTGACCGCCAACTCACGCAGTTCCTCGTTGGCGTGCTGCTCCTGCTGGTGCGCGAGGGGCTCAACGCCCACCGTCACGAAATCGGCCTGGTAGGGAGGTTCGTATTCGAAGGAATCTTCGAGAGGTTTCTCCGCGGTCACCAGCTCTGTATCGAATCCCGCCTCGGCCGGCACGTGTTCCTCTTCTGCCGCCGCCAGCATGGGAATCGGCTCTGGGGCCCCCTCCAGCGGGCTTTGCTCTTCCTCCAGGGGTTTATCGAGATACGTTTCGTGAGAGGTGGGGCGGGTCTCGCTATCTATAGGTGCCTCACGCTGCTGGGACTCGGGACCAAAGAAATATCGCACCACCAGGTCGCCCACGTCGACTTCCGTGCCCCGGTCGAACTGCTCCAGGGTCGTCAGCAAGGCCGCCATGTCCCAGCCGGCAAAGATGCCCTGCACCATCGACTCGAAAGCTGCCAGCCCCCGCGCCACGCGGACCCGGGAGCGGCTGGCCAGATAGCGTTCCACCTCGGCGCCCAAGGGGGCGGTGGTCAATAGCACCGCGGCATCCGGATGGTAGAATTCAGCCCGGGCGGCAAACAGGAACGCCTCGCCGAGCCCCAGGGCGCCGTCATGCGGCTCGACCAGGAGCAGTCGTCCCTGGCGCTGCACAAAGAGGTCGACCGAGTGACCCCCGTGCTCCACCACGTGCAGCACGTCAGCGGGCGCCATGTCGAGACGGTTGAAGACCTGCAGCGTCGCCAGGGCCAGCCAGTGGTTGGGGCGGGACATGGCGACGCCGGCCGGCGTACAGGTGACGACCTGGTCGACCCGTTCTTCCTGATAGCTCAAGCCGCAGTGCGGGCACTTGAAGCCGGAGCGGGACACGGCCGCGATCTCCTCCAACATCTTGAGGCGGGAGATCTGCAGTCCGGTCTTTTTGCAGAAAACCGTATATTCACGCTGTAAAAGTCGGCCTTGCTCCAGGTTGGCCACGGCCGTGCCGGCCGACAAGAGATCGGCCCCGCCGGCCAGCGCTTCCATGCTGCTCGGCCCGCCCTGGCAGGCCTGCCGCAACACGTTACGGTGCAGGTCGTCGGTGAGCAGGGCCGCGGCCGAAATATCTTCGTGCGTGGCCGGCAGCGGCCCGGCCTCCTCCCGCAGGATCTCAAAGGTCGGATTCGCCTCATGGAACGTTCGCCAGCCTCCCTCCGCCCCGACGGCCTCCGCCAGGCGCGTGCAGAAGGCGTGGAAACGGCCCTGGGGCTCATGCCCGGTAAAACCCGCTTCGACATAATCCCGGGCGGGGGGCACGTAATAGTACATGAGGCCGTCGCCGACCCAGAAGACGTCGCCGGGACGGGCTTCTCCCAGGCTGTGGAAGTCGAAGTGCAGCGCTTTCCAGAACTGCTCCTTGACGGAGGACAGCAAGCCCCGGTACTCTCCCCGCAGGTCCTCCCAGAGCCCCTCTTCCGCGCGCGGCGGAACGCGATGATAGAGTCGGGCACGTGTGAGCTGCATGGTTGTATGACGAGTATCGAACTGGAGCACGCCTGGCAAACTCGTCAGTCTCCTTTCCTAGGCATTGAGGGGATCACCGTTGCGGCCGTAGTCGTCTTCGAGACGGGTGGCGGCCGGGAGCGGGGCTCCCAGCCGATCGAGCTCTTTCTTGATGCGCAACTTGAAGGGCTCATTATTCTTCATGGTGGCCACTTTCAGGGCCCGCCATAACTGTTCCACGCTCTCCTCGCGCTGCTTCCTGCGCTCGTAGGCCAGCGCCAGGTTGTAATGCGCGTTCAGGTCCTGCGAATCCAGATCCAGGGTGCGCTTGTACGCCTCGATGACCCGATCGAGCTTGCCGGCCTTGGCATAGGCGACCCCCAGGTTGTAGTGGATCTTCGGGTCGGTGGGATTGAGGGCCACGGCTTTAAGATACTCTTCGATAGCCAGTTCGAGCTTGTTGGAGGACGCATAGGCGATGCCCAGATGCGAATGCGCCTCGACCAGTTGCGGATCGATCTGCAAGGCTTTCTTGAGCGACTTGACGGCCGCCTCCAGCTTGCTCATCTTGAAGTAGACAAAGCCCAGCTTGGTATGCGCCTGCGCGTCGCGCGGGTTGTACTCGACGGCCCGTTCGTACATGTGTGCGGCCTGCTCGAACTGCTGCCGCTGCAGGTAGATCAGTCCCATGTCGGCATAGGGACGAGACCAGGCCGGTTCGATACCCGCCGCCAGCTTGAACTCTTCCAGGGCCTGGTCGGTATTGCGCTTGCGCAGGCTGATGCTGCCCAGGCCGTGATGCGCCTCGGCACAACTGGCATTCATCTGCAGGGCTTTTCGATAGGTGGTGGCCGCCAGTTCGAGCTTGCCCATGTGCAGATGGACGTCGCCCAGATGCGCCAGCACCGCGGGCGATGGCCGCAGGCTGTTGGCCTTCTCCAGCGCCTTGATGGCCAGCTCGAAGTCGCCCCGCACGGTATACGCCTTGCCCAGCGTGATCTGCAGGTCGGCGTCGAACAGGTCCAGATCGGTCGCCTTCTGGAACTCTTCGATGGCGAGATCCAGCGTGTTCTTCGACTCGTACAGGTTGCCGAGCTCCACGTGGGCGGAGGCAAAGTCGGGGTGGGTCTTGAGCAAGGTGCGCAAGGCGTGCAAGGCGTCGTCGTCCTTGCCCAGTTGTGCGCTGCACTGGGCCAAGGCGAAACGAACGTCCATGTCGTCTGGCGCCATCTCCCGCGCCAGATGCAACTGCTCCTCGGCCTGTTCAAACTTGCGCTGCTGCATGTACAGGCGGCCGATCTGATAGTGGATATGAGGGTTCTCGTGGATGAGCGACGCCCGTTCAAACTCTTTGCGAGCCGCCTCGTACTGATGCAGGGCCATCAACGTCAAACCGATACGATAGGGCAGCTCGGGGTCGCCCGACGCATCGTAGGTGCGCTGCAGCTCCGCCCGGGCATCGGCGTAGCGCCCGACCCGTTCGAGGGCGTTGCCGAGACGGAGGGTCAAGAGGTGGCGCGGCACCTCCTCGAACCCCTGGCCGGTAGGGGTGGGAACGAGCGCCCGACCGTCCGGGTAATGCCCTAGCGCCGTCTCCGTCGCGGTGATGACCGCGCTGTATTCGCCCTGGCGCTCGTGCTCCAAGCCGAGGAAATGGTGATACTGCCAGTTGCCCGGCTCCAGGCTGATGGCCCGTTGATAGCGCTCCACGGCCTGCCCCGACTGCCCCTGCAAAGTGTAGCAGCGGCCCAGAACGTAATGCGTCATGGCATGCGGTTCGTGGGCCTTGACCGCCGTCGACAACTCGGTGACCGCCTCGTCCAGATGCCCGGCGAGGAAACATGTGTACCCCAGCTCGTATCGCACGGGAGGCCCCGCCCCTAGCTCCAGGGCCCGTCGATAGTACACGGTGGCCTGGGAGAATTGCAGGGTGGTCCGATACACGTCGGCCAACCGCAGCACGTATTCCAGCAGGACCTCCCCGGTCGCCCCCTGCACTGCAGCCTGCAACCGCTCGATGGCGTGCTCGTACTGCCCGGTGGCCACGTAGGCCTGGCCGGCCCAGAAGCTGTAATCCGACCGGCTGTCGTCGGTTTCGAGCGCTCGCAAGAATTCGGTCAGGGCGCGGGCGTTTTCGCCCCGACGGTAGAGCGACACGCCCAGGTTGAAGTGGGCTTCATCCCAGTAGGGATTGACCTCGAGACAGCGTTCGAAAGCCTCGACCGCCAGGTTGCGATGCCCCATCTGTTCATAGACTCGGCCCATGTCGAACCAGGCGTTGTGGTGGCGAGGGTTGCGAGCGACGGCCTTGTGGTACTGCTCGATGGCCTGATCCCACTGCTCCAGCTTGTGGTAGGCGCTGCCGAAGGCGTAGTAGAGAAAAGCGTTCTGGGGGTTGAGGCGCTCGGCTTCCTGGAACGATTCGATGGCCTCGGCGTAATGTCGCATGCCGGCGTACGCCTTGCCCATCCAATAGTAGATCTGGCTTTGGCCGGGCTCGAGGCTCAACACCTTCTGGTACTGGCTGACGGCCAGATCGAGCTTGTCGAGCTCGGCGTAGGCGTTGCCCAGGTAGGCATAGATGACGTGGTTGTTGGCATCCAGGCTGAGCGCCTTCTGATAGCGCTTGACGGCCAGGTCCAGGCGCCCCAGGCGGGCGTACGATACGCCCAACTGGAAGTGGGCCTCGGCCATGTCGGGATCCAGTTCGATGGCCTTCTGGTATTCGCGGTTGGCGGCCGTGAAGTTGCCCAGGCGGCCGTAGATCTTGCCTAGTTCGAAGTGGGTGTTGGCATCCTGTTCTTCGAGCGACAGCGAGGTGATGAACTCGTTCTGGGCGTCCTGCAATTTGCCCGCCCGGGCATAGGTCAGGCCCAGGTTGAAGTGGACGTGGGCGTCGTTCGGATCCAGGTCGACCGCCTTGAGGAACTCCTGGATGGCCGAATCGAGCCGTTCCGTCTGGTAGTAGGCCAGGCCCAGGTTGTTGTGCGTATAGGGGTCGTTGGGATCGAGGCGGATGGCCTCCTGGAACTCCCGCACCGCCTCGTCCATACGCTTCGATCGGGCCAGCGCCCGACCCAGGTTGTAATGGAAGTAGGCGTC
The DNA here is from genome assembly GCA_036501005.1 of Candidatus Xenobia bacterium. GTDB lineage: Bacteria > Vulcanimicrobiota > Xenobia > RGZZ01 > DASYBA01 > DASYBA01. Next base: position 9,234 of record DASYBA010000010.1, read on the forward strand.
GCCCGGCACCAGCTTGATGGCTTCTTGAAAGTTGTGGATGGCCTCTTCGTTCTGCTCGATCTGCACGTAGGCCAGCCCCAGGTTGTAATAGGCCTGGGCGTGGCGAGAGTCGAGTGCCAGGCTGTTTCGATACGAGCCGATGGCCGGCTGAACCTTGCCCATCTTGAACAGGCACTGGCCCAGGTAGAAATGGGCGTCGGCATTGCTGGGCTGCAGCGCCAGCACCTTTTCGAACGAGTCCTGGGCGGTCTCGCTCTTGCCTTGACGGGCCAGGTTGACGCCCAGGTTGAACCAGGCCTCGGCGTTGGTGGGGTCGGACTTGACCGCCCGTTCGAAATCGTCGGTGCCCTGCAGCCGCTCCAGCTCGTGCTGGATGCGCCGCTCG
>DASYBA010000011.1:0-3843 GCA_036501005.1 Candidatus Xenobia bacterium
CAGCTCGAGACCGTCATGGTCCAGTTCATCTCCAACGTGTCGCACGAGCTGCGCACGCCGCTGACCTGCATCCGGGGCTTCACCGAGACGCTCCTCGAAGGCGGCATTGAAGACGTCGACCTGGCCAAGCGGTGGCTCCAGATCATCAACGACGAGGCCCAGCGCCTGGAGAATCTCATCAAGGACCTGCTCGACATCTCCATGATCGAGGCCCGCCAGGTGCAGATGCGCTTCCGCAAGACGGACATTCGCCGCATGGCCGAAGACATCCACGCGGTGCTGCAGCCGTACGCCCAGAAGTCATCGGTGGAGTTGAGCCTGGCGCTGCCCAACAAGATGCCGCTGGTGCTGGCCGACCAGGATCGCCTGCGCCAGGTCATCATCAACCTGGTCGACAACGCCATCAAGTACTCTCCACACCGCACGCCGGTGCGCATGGAGGTGTCCAGCAACAATCGGGACGCCATGCTCTCCGTCATCGACCAGGGCGCCGGCATTCCCGCCAGCGAGCTGACCCACATCTTCGAGCGCTTCTATCGGGTCGAGAAGGGCGTCTCTTCCAAGTACTCCGGCCGAGGCCTGGGCCTGGCCATCGCCAAGCACATCGTCGAAGCCCACGGCGGCTCCATCAAGGTGGAAAGCGAAGTCGGCAAAGGCAGCCGCTTCACCATTCACCTGCCGCTGGACGAGGCCGCCGCCCAGATCGACGAAGAAGAGTAAAACCACAGGAGGACGTGCGAGCCTGGCGGGGCTCTACGGCTCGTCGTCCTCCGAGGGCGTCTCTCGCACCGGCTCGTGCAGCAGGCGGGCCACCGTCGGCTCGATGGCTTGCGCCACCTTCTCTTGCCCCTGCGGGTTGGGGTGCAGACAGATGGGCTCGGCGTAGAGCGACGGATCCGGCCGGGCATGGCTCAGCAACACGCTCCCCACGTCCATGAACGTCACGTATCGACTGCTCTTGTATTTGTCTCCCAGGTAGCTGTTGACGGCCTCGTCGGTGGTCCGCTTCTCCGCGTCCATGTCGGTGGGCAAGATGCCCAACAGCAGGATATGTGCTGCCTTCACGCGCTTGTGCACCTCGGCGACCACGGCGTCGATACCCTCCTCGGTCTGCGGTGCCGTCCAATGGTAGAGGCCCGAATTGTTGGTGCCGATCATGACCACCACCAGCCGAGGGCGGAGGTGACCCAGTTCGCCGTGTTCGATACGCCATAGGACGTTGGCCGTCGAATCGGCTGAAAAGCCCAGGTTGACGGCCGACCGGTCGCCATAATAGCGGTTCCACACCGGCTGCCAGGCCGGATCTTCATAGTTCTGGGTGATGGAATCGCCGAGGAAGACGACCTCGGCCGATAGCCGGCGAACCTCCTCGAGCTTTTTTTCGTGTCGCTCCATCCACCACGGACCCGTCTGCGGTCGAGGCGTGGCGGCCGGGTTGGCTGTCGCCCACACTGCCGTGCCCAACAGGAGCCCCATCCACCAACCTTTTTTCACGGAGACACAGTTGGCTCCCCCACGCCAGGACACCTGCGCAGGGCACCGAACCGGAGGGGGGTGACCGGCACTTTGGACATCGGCCCCTGGCGGGTCCTGCGGCAACTCTCCAGCAGCGGGCTGTGCGTGGTGTACGAGGTGGAAAAGGGCCGGGGCGAACGTGCGGCCCTCAAGCGATATGTCGGCCTGGCCTTGCTGGATGAAGAGACTCGGCGCCGCTTTGCCCGCGAAATCCGACTGGGCCTGTCGGTTGTCCATCCCCACGTCTGCCGAGCGCTGGACTGGGGCCTGACCGATGATGGATCTCCGTACCTCGTCATGGAGCTGCTCGAGGGAAAAACCTTGCGCCAGCGGTTGGATGACTCGGGCGCCCTCCCGGTCGATCAGGCCACCGCCATCGCCCGCCAGCTTCTGGCCGGCGCCGGCGCCATCCACGACCACGGCCTGGTGCACCGGGACCTCAAGCCGGAGAACATCTTTCTCCAGCACGGGGAGGACGTTCGCATCCTCGACTTCGGGCTGACCAGCAAGTACGGGGGCGGCAGCCTCACCCCGACCGGCATCAGCATGGGCACCGTCGGATACGCGGCGCCCGAGCAGGTGTTCAATGCCCGCCACGTCGACACTCGCGCCGACCTGTTCACCATCGGGGTCGTCTTTTTCGAGATGCTGACGGGTCACCGCCCGTTTGAAGGGGGCTCGGTCGCCGAGACCCTCTCTCTCCTCACTGGCGGCGACCCGCCCAGCCTCTCTTCTTTTCAGCCCTCCCTGGCCGGAACCGCCGTCGAACGGCTGGTCGACTCGCTCCTCTCCCGACTTCCCGAGCAGCGTCCAGAATCGGCCGCCGCCGCCCTGGCCATGCTGTGAAGGAAGCCCTCTGGGAGGTCGTGCCCGGCACCCGAATCGGCGACTACAAAGTGATGGAGACGCTGGGCCGGGGCGGGTCGTCAACCGTTTACCGGGCCCTCGACCGCAGGCGCCAGGAGGTGGCCCTCAAGCTGTATCGGGACCGGGACCTGGTGCGGAAAGCCGAACGCTTCTGGCGCGAGATCCAGATCGTCCAGGGTCTGTCGCATCCCGGCATTGTCCGCGTCCTGGACCATGGCTGGGAACCCTGGCCCTTCCTGGTCATGGAACTGGTGCAGGGCGCCACCCTGAAAAGCTGGCTGAAGCAGGCCCCGCCGCTGCAGGCTCGGCGAGGCATGGTCACCGAGGTGATGGCCGCCGTGGCGTACGCCCATGAGCAAGGGGTCATCCATCGGGACCTCAAACCCGACAACGTCTTTGTCCGCGAGAATGGGCGGGCGGCCATCACCGACTTCGGCACCGCCAAAATCGCGGGCCGGCCCAGCCTGACCACCAAGGGCAAGGTGCACGGGACCCCCGGCTACGTGTCTCCCGAACAGCTCCGCGGCGAAGAGGCCACCATAGCGTCCGACCAGTACGCCCTCGGGGTGTTGGCGTTCGAGACCCTGTCCGGCGTCGCACCCTTCACGGGCGATTCGGCAGTCGCTGTCATGTTCATGCAGTTGACGGGAGACACGCCTCGTCTGCGCGACATCAAACCCGACCTGCCCGAGCCGGTCGACCACTGCGTCAACCGCATGATGGCCCGTACCCCGGCCCAGCGCTTTGAGACCGTCACTCAGGCGCTGGCCGGTTTCCGCTCGTCCTGGCCGGACTGGATTGGACCCCGTTCGATTTAGTGATCTCCATCACATCTGTTGTGAATAAAGAGATTTCCTAGTCTTCATCGGGGTTTCAGGCCGATCCGCGAACCTCGGCTCTTCCCACGCCCCCCAAAAAGCCTCATTCTACCTCCGGAATGCCCTCCAAAGTTAACACTCGACCGTGTTTTGGCTGGTCGCGTGTCACCTTTCCCAAGCGCTAGACTGAGTTCAATACGAATCGAGGTTGCGCAGGAGGCAAACGACATGGCTCTTTTCATCTCTTCCCAGTATCGTCCCCAGCCCGTCGGTCAGACTGGTCCCGCCGTCCCGACCGCCCCCACCGGAACGCCCACCGCTCCGAACCCGGGTGGCCCCATCGACCGCGTGCACAAAGCGGAAGAAAAGATGGGCGAGAAGACCTTCGTCGAGAAGCAGGACACCATGGAGAAGCAGCCCATGGAAAAGGGCACCATGGAGAAGCAGAGCTGCGAGAAGGCCCCCGGCGAGAAGAACCGGGTCGAGAAGCAGGACACCATGGAAAAGGCCCCCGGCGAGAAGGGCTTGAGCGAAAAGGCCGGCACGGAGAAGGGCCCCATGGAGAAGCAGGGCGCCGAGAAGGGCACGATGGAGAAGACCCCGGGCGAGAAGGGCACCATGGAGAAGGCCCCGGGCGAGAAGG
>DASYBA010000012.1:0-2507 GCA_036501005.1 Candidatus Xenobia bacterium
CGCCCGATCGGGGTGCGTGCTGCCGATAGCACCCAGACGTCAGCCATGGAGCGCCTCCACCTTGCCCATGGCGGCTACGACCATGTCGCCCACCCGGTCGGTGGGCAGCCCACTCTGGGCCGATACGTCGGTGATCTCCCCGGTCGACAGAAGGTGTCTCACGGCTCGCTCGATCAGCGCGGCGGGTTCCTTCTCACCCAGGTAGTCCAACATCATCTGCACCGCCATGATCGCCCCCAGCGGGTTCGCTTCGTTCTTGCCCGCATGCTTGGGGGCGGATCCGTGAATCGGTTCGAAGAGCGATACCCGCCCTGGATGGATGTTGCCGGACGCCGCCACGCCCATGCCGCCCTGCAACATGGCGCCCAGATCCGTCAGGATGTCGCCAAACATGTTGGTCGTCACCATGACGTCGAACCACTCCGGGTTCTTGACCATCCACATGGCTGCCGCGTCAACGTAGGCCGCATCGGTGGTGACGTCCGGATACTCCTTGCCCACCTCGGCGAAGGTCCGACGCCACAGATCGTGCGCCTTGATGGCATTGGCCTTGTCGACCAGCGTGAGCTTCTTGCGTCGGTTCCGCGCCCGGCAGAGTTCGAAGGCATAGCGGATGATGCGCTCCACCCCCCGGCGGGTGTACACCACGTCCATGATGGCAATCTCGTCGGGAGTGCCCTGCCGCACAAAGCCGCCCACGCCCAGGTAGATGTCCTCCGTGTTCTCCCGGACCACCACCATGTCGATGTCGGCCGGCGTCTTGCCCTTGAGGGGCGTCAGGTGCTCGGCAAAAAGGCTCACGGGCCGCAGGTTCACGTACAAGTCCAGATCGAACCGCAGGGTCGCGATGATGGCTCGTTCGAGAAAGCCGGCGGGCAGTCGGGGATCGCCGATGGCCCCGAGGTAGATAGCGGACAACTGTCGCATCTCCTCGAGGGCTGCAGCCGGCATGGTCTCGTTGGTCTTCAGATAGTGTTCTGCCGAGAACGGGTAGTGCACCAGTTCGTATTGGAAGCCGCCGACCGAGGCAGCGTGGGCCAGGACCTTCAAGCCCTCGCGTACTACTTCGGGGCCGATGCCGTCGCCGGCGATGACCGCAATCTTATGCATGATGTTCCTCCGCCAATCGTTTGAACACCGGCTCCATGCGATCGCAGGCCTCCGCGAGCTGCGGCAGCGGCACGGTATAGCAGAGCCGGAGAAATCCTTCGCCAGACGTGCCCAGGGCCGATCCGGGGACGGTCGCCACACGCCCCTCGCTGAGGAGAAGCGACGTCACCTCCTCCGACGTCCGACCCAGGCGCGCGATATTGAGAAAGATGTAAAAGGCCCCGGGCGGCAGCAGCGCCGACACGCCGACCATGTGGTTGACCCGCTTATGCAGATAGAGGCGGCGTCGATCGTACTCGGCGACCATGTCGGCAATCCAATCCTGGGGCCCCTCCAGGGCGGCCAGCATGGCCCGCTGGGCGATGGAGGGCGCGTGCACGGAATGGAACTGCTGCAGCTTGACCATCTGTTCGACGATGGCGGCCGGTGCGGCCGCGTAGCCGATACGCCAGCCGCAGACGTTGTAGCTCTTGCTGAAGCTGTTGACCACCAGGGTGCGCTCGCGCATGCCGGGCAGGGTCGCGATGCTCACGTGCTGCAGTCCGTCGTAGATGAGTTTTTCGTACACCTCATCCGATAACACCAGCAGGTTCCGCCGCCTGGCCACGTCCGCGATGGCTTCCAGCTCGGTTCGGGGCAGCACGCTTCCGGTCGGGTTCTGCGGCGTGTTCACGATGAGCACCCGACTGCGCGGGGTGAGACGGGCTTCGATGTCGGCTGCCCGCATGCGAAAACCGTGCTCCTCCCGCAGGGGTACCGGGACGGGCACGCCGCCGGCCGTGATCACGCAGGGTTCGAAAGCGACGAACGTCGGATCGGGAATGAGGACCTCGTCGCCCGGGTCGACGACCGTCAGAATGCCGAGAGCAATGGCGTTGATGGCACCGACCGTGATGACGACCTCGTGCTCGGGATCGTAGGCCATGCCCTGATCGCGCTGGATCTTCCGAGCCACCGCCTGGCGGACTTCCAACATGCCGGCGTTGGCCGTATAGCGGTGAAAGCCTTGGTCGATGGCCGCCTTGGCCGCCTCTTTGACGTGCTCCGGCGGGGCGAAGTCCGGTTCTCCCAGCCCCAGGCTGATGACGTCGTGCAGCCGACTGGCCACGTCGAAGGCCCGGCGTATGCCGCTGCCCTTGATGCGGCCCATGCGCTCGCTGATGAAGTCGCTCACTGTCTGCATGCAGTCCCTTTCCTAAGCCTGTTTTCAGCAGATCCATCGGCCCATGGTCGAGGGAGCCCTCTGGGCCACGGCGCATGTCTGCGTCAGTCGTCTCCGTTCCCTGCTCACGTAGTTGAACTACGCTCCGTCGGGCGAGCGGAGCTCGGGGCGTAGCCCCAACGCCTTCCTTGACCTGACGCCGTTTTCCTCGCCCTGGTCTCGACGTCTCTGCTGA
>DASYBA010000013.1:0-1546 GCA_036501005.1 Candidatus Xenobia bacterium
GGTCCTTACTGCTTCGTGTCGCTCGCGACCACCAATCCCTCGGTAACTCGCGGCGGGTTTGGGAAGAGCGCAGCAGCGTTATCCTCAACCCATTGATGCGCCAGTGTGACGGACTCGTCGGCACCGGCTTTGTCTTCGAACACGCTGAGGGACGCCATCGTGCCCTCGCCAGCGTCAATCCAGTAGTAGGCGATGAAACCGCTGACTTCTTCAAGGAGAGGCATGAAGCTTTCACGGACGAGGCGTCCCGCTTCGGCGTCGTCTGGGATGCCCTCGTACCTCCGAACGGCTGCATACATCGGCATACCTCCTTCGCTCACCCTTCTTGTGGACAGCCTGCGCTGACCTCCGGCTCCCCCCGCCGCACTACCCACGCGGGCGAGCCGGACACAGCCATCATGGCCACCTCGGCCCTTGCAGGGCAAGGGTGCAGTCTCCCCGGCGAGAAACGGCAGTTCAGGGAGGCGACGCATACATCGAGGACGAACTTGGCTTGTTCCGATGGGACAGGTCGAGGCGGATGGAGCGAGCCTTGCAAGTCTGACGGGCGACTTCCTGCCATGTGGAACACGCCGTCAGCGTGCTGGATGAGACCGGTCACCGAATGGGGGTCCAGGTGTCCGGCGTCTGGCCCCCCTCTTCATTCTCTGGAGGGTCGATCGGACCGATGTCTGTCTGGAAGGAGGCGATGGCTTCCGGGGTGGGCTTGTAATCAGGCGAGCGCCAGGGCAGAGGGTCACGGTTCGCCGCCGCTGCCGCCGCTGCCTCTTCCTGAATCTCGTCCATGAGGTCGTCCACTAATCCCATGAGACAAGCGTATCCCTGTGGGCATACTGATTGACTGGTGACTGTAGATGCGAACCTTGGTCCCGTCTTTCCTCGATCCTGTAGACCTCAATAACAGGGCCACCTATGCGGGTGAGTGCTTCGGCTGGGCGGTGATAGGTCTTCCGTGTGGGTACGCGTGCTCACCTACAGATGTCGTGCAACCTACGTGCAATAGTGATGGGGCAAACAGTGATTTTCGGTGCCTCCGTGTGACAGCCCGTACAAGCCACCACCAGGGAGTCTCTCTATAGCTGCAGGTCCCGACAGTGCCCGTCCCAACGTTGGAGGTTCGAGCCCTCCCCCCGGAGCTGTCGGCTGGGAAGCGAACGTCAAAAGGCGAAGCGGGCCAAGAGGTAACCAACCGGAAGCAGCGTCCAGGTCCATCGGGCGGCGACACTGACCACAGCCGACCGGTATCCGTAGAGGATCGAGAGTTGGGTCGGGTTGAAGGCGGGCGCGCCCAGGGCCGAGAGGATGGCCACAACGGCTACGGTGTGCGAGGTGGTGATCAGAGCCACCGGCACCAGCCAGCCCACCCGCACCGCGGTCAGCGCCAGCCAGCGGGAGAGGCCACCCGACTGGCGATCTGCCGACGAGTTGTGTGGGTGCCGCATGGACCCGATGAACATTGCAGCCCCGACGAAGGCGAAGACCGGTCCGGCGACCGCCAGCACCCAGTGGCTCGCCATCGGAGCAGGACCGAGCAGATGCAGGAACA
>DASYBA010000014.1:0-3598 GCA_036501005.1 Candidatus Xenobia bacterium
CGGGTAGAGGATGAAGCCCCCACCGTGCACGCGCCGCCGACTGTCAGCCTCCCGGGGCCGGAACCGACCTTGCGGTTGAAGAGTCATGACGCCCTCGTGTCTGCCGTGGCGGTGACGGCAGACGGGCGGACCATGGCGTCCGGAGGGTGGGACGGGACCGTTCGTTTGTGGGACGCGGAGCACGGCGCCGAGCGGTGGATCCATCGCTTGCAGCCCGCGTCCGTCTGGGTGTGGGACGTGGCCTTCTCCCCCGGCGAAGACCTGCTCGCCGCCGCCTGCGAGGATCGTTGCGTGCGGGTTTTCGACGTCAAGAGTGGCGAGCTGAGACGCACGCTGTCGCTGAAGGGCAAGCCATCTGCCCTGACCTTTTCGCCGGATGGTCAGCGCCTGTCGGTCGCCATGAGCCGGGGTCTGTCGGACGTCGCCTCGGACCACGCTATCGTGACCTACGATCCGCAGTCGGGGCGCGAGACCGGCCTGACGCAGGAACATAAAGGTCGTATCGGCCGCATCGCCTATTCGCCGGACGGCCTTCTGCTGGCGTCGGCGGCCGAAGATGGCACCGTTCGTCTGTGGGAGGCGGGGGCCGGCCGTCAGCTCTTTTCGCTCACGCAAGGCAACCGCAAGGCACGGGCCGTCTGTTTTACGCCGGACGGGAAGCATCTCCTGGCCGCATTCGATACGCTGGTGGTGGTCTTCGATGCCTTGCTGGCGCAAGAGCGGCAGGTCCTGACCCACGGTGCCAACGTCGCCTGCGTCACCTGCAGCCCCGACGGCGCCTACGTGGTGGCGGGCACCGATCAGCGGCAGGTGTGCCTGTGGGGCACCACGTCGGGTAAGCCGGTGCTGACCCTGGAACCGCACGGGGGCAAGGTCAAGACCATTGCCTGGGCCAAGGGCGGGGACGTCCTGGTGACGGGGGGCGGCGACAAGATGATCCGGGTCTGGCACCTGGCCGGATCGCCGCGGCCCGCCTCTCAGCCCGAACCGGTCCGCCAGCCGACGCCGTACGACCGCCCGACCGGACTGTTCCGCGGCCATTGGGCGCCGGTGCGGGCCGTCGGCTTCACGACCGATGGGGAACGTCTCATCACCGGCTCGGAAGATCGCACCGTTCGATTGTGGGACTGTGCCACCGGTAAAGAGCTTCATCTCGTCGACATGGGAAGCGCAGTCAATGCGCTGGCCGTCGGAGAAGGCTGTCTGGCGACGGGCACCGACGACGGCGCTGTGGCCGTATTCGATACAGCCACCTGGGGGCGGCCGCGAACCTGTGCGGCACACAAAGGTCCGGTGCGGGCGGTCGCCATCGCCTTGAAGGGGCGGTTGGTGGCCTCCGGGGGCTCGGACGGCCAGGTCCTGCTGACCATGGGCGGGGTCGAGACCGTCTTGCCAGGCCACACGGGAGAAATCAGCTCGCTGGCCTTCTACCCCGACGGGCGCTGGCTCTTGTCCGCATCTGAAGACCGCACCGTCTGCATGTGGAACGTTTCGGACGGCAAGCTTCTCGGGCGCATCACCGGCCATTCCGGCGGGGTCTGCTGCGTGACCGTATCGAACAGCGGCGAGATGGTGTTCACCGCGTCCTTTGATCGGAGCGTGCGCCAGTGGGGGCGAGGCAGCAACAGGGAGGTACGCCGCTGCATCGGGCACAAGGCCCCCGTGCGGTCGGTCGCCGTCTCAACCGATGACCGTTGGCTGGTGAGCGGTGGCGACGATCGGAGTCTGCGCTTCTGGGCGGCAGCCACGGGTCAGGAGCGCCACCACGTCGACCTGCGCAGCGATATCACCCAGGTGGTTTGCTCGCCGGATGGCGACCAGATCGCGTGGACCTGTTTCGAACCGACGGTCCGACTGCTCAAAGTGGAGAAATTCGTCAAGGCGATCTGAGTTTGCAGTAGAGCGCCAGCAGCTCTTCGCCCGGCGGCAGGTCGAGATGTTTTTTCAATAGACGCGAGCACTCCTGATACTGGCGAACGGCGGCCTCGCGCTGGCCGGTCGCAGCCAGGCAGCGGATGAGGCCGACGTGGGCGGCCTCCCAGCACGCGTCGCAAGCCAGCATGCGCTCGTAGTAACGAATGGCGTCATCCCAGCGGCGCTCCTTCTCACGCTGACCGGACAGGGCTTCCAGGGCTTCCAGGTAGAGACGTTGCAAGCGGGTGCGGTGGAGCTCTACCCACTCCTCGGCGTGGCCCAAAAGAAACGGTCCTCCATAGAGCGCGACCGCCTCCTCCCACCGCCGGCCGCGGCAGCGGGCCTCGAATTCGGCCGCGTCTATCGACACCGCCATGAGACTGTAGAGGGTTCCAGACAGGACGAAGGGGTCGGTGGTCTTCATGGCCTTGCGAATACGAGAGACGGTGCTGTGCAAGGTCGCCCGGGTGCCCCCTTCGGACTCGGGCCACACGGCCTCACACAACCGCTGTGGATCGTGCGCGCCCGGGTGGAGCGCCAGCCAGGCCAGGAGCACGATGGCCTTGCGGGTCTGCCAGGCCGTCCCCGGCACGAGACCTCCGTTGACGGTCACCTCGGCCGCCCCTAACGTGCGCATGGCGATGAGTGCGGCCGTCTCGGTGGTCTGCTCCCAGTGCACTTCCACCGTGATCATGGTCTTCTGGCCCAGCCAGATTGGCGTCTGGTCGGCGACCATGACGGTCTGGCCGGGCACTAGCAGGTCGGGCCCCACCCGGGTGCCGTTGGTGCTGAGATCCTGCACGGCCAGGCGGCCGCCCCGCAGGGCGAGCAGCACGTGGCGGCGGGAGATGGTCGAATCGGCCTCGAGCTGCACGGTCGCCTGCTTGCTCCGACCCACCACGGCCGGCAGGGGCACGTCGGCAAACACGTGACCCGCCAGGGCGCCCTCCTGCACGCGGATGCGAGCGGTCGCCGGAACGTGCGTGCGGGTCTCTTCTCCCTCTGCCACGAGCCAGCTTTCGAAATTCCATGGTCGGAAGCCTGTCGGCAGAACCTCGGAAGTCGCCCCGGCTATGCTGGGACCATGACGACTGTATGCGATACCCCCAATGCTGTTGGCGACGAACTGGAAACCCTCATTCGATCCCGCTACCCCATTCTGTACGTCGTGTCCTGGGAGGAGGAACGCGTCGAGGAGTGCCTGGCCGAGGTGGTGGCCCGGCGGGGCAAGCGGCTGGTGTGCTGGTCGGCGGTGCGGGGCCTGTACCCGGCCGGCGAGGCGCCGACCGGCAGCAAGCGCATGTTCAATACCGCGACCACCGACCCCATGGTGGCCCTGGACGAAGTGATGCGCCAGGTCGAACCCATCGTGTTCCTCTTCAAAGATCTGCACCCCATGCTGCGAGACCACGGCGTGGTGCGCAAGCTCAGGGAGCTCGCCCAGCATCTCAAGGCCAGCCCCAAGACCTTGGTGCTGGTTTCGCACCAGGCCGTCGTTCCGCCCGAGCTGGAAAAGGACGTGACGCTGGTCGACTTCTGCCTGCCCCAGATGGCGGAGCTGGGCCACCTCCTGGACGGCCTGGTCGAGCAGGTGGCCCGCCAGGGCCGCCTGCAGGAGGCGTTGACCGCCGGCGCCCGGGAGCGCCTGTTGAAAGCGTGTCTCGGGCTCACCCTCAAGGAGGCC
>DASYBA010000015.1:0-4869 GCA_036501005.1 Candidatus Xenobia bacterium
CCGGTTGGGACCGGAGAGTACGGGATGCACAAGACCGGCTGACTGTCTTGCGTGACGTGCGGGCCTATCATGAGAGGACGGGACTGTCATATCGAAAGAGTCTTCTGGCAGTTGCTCCCGATGTTGGTTGGTCATGCTACCAGCATCGGTGTCGACGTCTAGAGCGGGGTGCGGGACCCGAGTGGGAAAGACTGCTGCGCCGACGGCTTCCTCCGGAGCCAGTCCGCATAGCCTGGGAGATACGGTTGGCGGCCGTGATGGTTCGACGTATGAAGCCAGATGCAACTCCCGACGAAGCCCGCCAGGTCCTGGCGGCTCAGTTTGGAGAGACCGGCAACATCAGTACTGCCAGCCTCGGCCGTATCTGGAACGCATCTGGACTTACGCAACCAATTCGCCGCCAGCGCGAAACCGCGACTACTCCGTCTCAGGTGACTTCACCTCCGTCGGTTACATCGCCGGACGTGCAGGTGGAGCAGCATCACGGCGGCGGAGCCCTTGCTCTAGTGGCAGCCGCTATGGCAGAAACTGGCGGGCACATGAAGTTGGCAGAAGCCGTGCCGGACGCGTGTCATCGCAGTGCGGCTCGGTGTAACGCGCCAGGGACGTTACAATGGGGGGTTGTAACGTCCCTGGCACGTCACATTCCCAAAACCATTGTGGAGGGGTCGTTCACGGACCGACGACCGGTGGCTGGGGTCGACATGCGGAATGCAGGCCTAGGCCGAGGTCTCCAGCCGCTAGCAGAAGGCCTTGCCTTTCGACATCGTGGTTGGAGCGGCTTGTAAATTGTTGAATACGAGCATGTGTCCCTCCGTCTCATGGCGGCAGCCGCCTCATTGTTTGGTGACTTCAGTCTAGTCGATGGGTGGCCGGGTACCATCGGGACTTGGCCTGATCCGTCGGCCATGCCCGGCGGGATTTGGTCATTGGGGAGCGAATCTGGCCAGGGCGTTCCGAGCGGCTCGGGGCCGGAACGGCCTGCACCATACTGACGGGAGCTATCGAATGTCCACAGTCCTGATTGCCGACGACCACGCCATACTCCGCGACGGGATTCGCACGTTGTTGGAGAACGAGGAGGATATACAGGTCGTCGGGCAGGCGGCCAATGGCCGCGAAGCCGTGCACCTCGCTTGCGATCTGAAGCCAGACATTGTGCTGATGGACATCCAGATGCCAGAGGTCGATGGGATCGAGGCCTGTGAGCGCATCGGGCGACAAGCCCCCACCGTGAAAGTGCTGATTCTCAGCCAGCTTGACACTGAGGAGCACTTGATCCGGGTGCTGGAGGTTGGAGCCCAGGGGTACGTGCTCAAGCAGAACGCGTCCGAAGAGCTGATTACCGCCATCCAGACGGTCGCCCACGGACACGTGTATCTGACCCCATCCATGGCGTCTCGCCTCGTCAACCGCTATCTCCGTAGAGAAGACGAGAAGGCCCAAAAGTCCAAGCAGCTCACGGGTCGGGAGTCGGACGTCTTGAAAGGCATCTGCGAAGGCATCACCAACCAGCAGATCGCGGACAACCTCAATCTCAGTATCAAGACCGTGCAGAGCCACCGGGCCAACATCATGGAGAAGTTGGACCTGCACAATCGCGTCGACCTCGTGAAGTACGCTATCAAGATGGGGCTCGCCACCGCCGACGAGTAGCCATCTCTAGTGGGGCGGTCTCGGAGAGGGTCTCGCGGGTAGCGATGGGTACCGACTGACCTGCTCGCACGATGAGCAGGGCACGCCGGCCAGACGCATGACCCCTTCAGCCGTGCTGCCTATCAACCAACGGTGGAGCGCCGTGTGATCTCCGGTGCCGGTCACGATTAGGTCTACACGACCAGCACCGGGCATGGCTGGCGATGACGATGAGATCGGCGCGGCTGTCTCGTGCCATGGGCGCGAGACGATACGGGCTGGACCCCCACCGCAACCTGGCAATCGCCGTCGGTCAATCCCTCCTCCCGGCCATGGTACTCAGCTCCGCCTCGGCCGCTGCCTTCGCGACCACGTCCCAACGCCACGTGTGCCAATAAGAGGCGAGCCTGGTGGTGGGCGGCGAGAGCCGCCTAGCAAGAAAGGCCCGCCGCCTATGGACGGCGGGCCGCGGGCCGCTAGCCGGTCGTCAACTGACCGGAATCGTGACTGTGCTCTCCTGGGTCTGGCGGCCGGCTTGGTGATCTTCAACATGCCGTCCACCGTCGCCTTGACCTCCTGGGGTCTTGATCGGAACCGGGAGGTGCACCTGGCGATAGAACTGCCCCGACTCGATTTCGGAGCGCTACCATGCGTCGGTCTTCTTGCTCTCCGTCCGCTTGTAGTTCCCTTCGATGGTGAGGAGTTCCGAAGTAAGCGTTATCTTGATGTCGTCCTTTTTCTGTTAATGGCCGGTTTATTTGACCTCGATCGCGGCGATTTAATTGGAACGGCGGGCGATAGCCCACCGACCCGCGAAAAGAGCCACCCAAAGTGGCTCGAGAAGTGGCTCTGGCAGGGCACGTGGGCCCCGTGGACGCGGTCAGCGGGGCGTCATGTCCAGAAGCCGTTGGGAGGCTTCGTCGATGAGCAACCGCTGCCACTGCCGCACCAGGCCCTCAGGGTCTGCGGCCTGCAACGTTCGCGATGATGACGCCAGCCCCAGGAGGCGGGCCCTATCGAACTTCCGCCGGTGCTGCCACAGCGCAAGTTCGGGGCCGGTGCGGCGTAGGAAGTCTGGGGAAACCCAGTCAACCCGGACACCCACCTTGTCCTCCACGATGTGGTGAAGCTCGGTGGGCCATCTATCGACTGGCGAACCCGTCACGGAGATGCGGTGGCAGTTCTGGATGGCCTGCGAACGCACGAACATCAGCATCTTGTCGTAGTTGTTGGGCTTCGCGTCAACGGCCGCGGCGAGGTAGCCGTCCGGGTCGACAAGGGCCAGACGAACCACGTATTGGTTTGCATCGACAGCCAGGATTCTGGACATGCTATACTCCTCTCCCCAGGGCCTGCAGCACGTCCCGGTGCTTGCGGCCTCGATAGACGTCAGAAGCTGCGAGGAAGAGAAACTCCCTGGCCATGCTGAAGGCCCACCGTCTGGCCAGGTCAGCAGAGGTGGCGCGACCGATATCGTATTTCAGCATCAGCGCCAGCAACTTGGAGCGGTGCGCCCGCAGCGGGCACCGCAACAACTGGCTGGCCTGACGGCAGATGTCGTCGACACGGTTTTGTCGATACTGGGTCACTCGCCAGGGCGCCAGCATCTGCAGGACCACGCTGTCTGGCCAAGGGTCGTCGATGCAGAGGGCGATTTGGAAGTCGGCCGGCTGCAGTTCCAACCAGGCATCCAGCCGACGGTCGAGGATGTCGGGGGCCTGCTCGGCCGGGAAGCTGAAGTTTTCCATTGTCGTGTCGTAGGCCGGCTCGATTATGCTGGCCCGGGCGCGGCCCGAAGGCCGGACGTCGAGCCCGATCATGAAGCTATCCATGGGGGTCCTCCTTGATGTCTTCGTCCAGGTCGACCTGGGCGCGCTGAAAGATGGTCTCGTCGATGACCGTGGTGCCAGCCGCCTTGGCCGCCAGCAGGGCGTAGGTACAGAGTTGGTTGATGCGACGCGGGACGCCGCGGGTGTAGTCGAACGCCTTGGCGATGAAGCCGTCGGAGAAGAGCTGGCCACCCCGGTAGCCGGCCACCTTGACGTGGTGGGTGATGTACTCGGCCGTCTCCTGAAGGCTGAGCGGTTTAAGCTGGTAGCGCACGTTGATGCGACTCCAGAGTGCTTCGTGGATGGTGAGACGGAGCCGTTGCCGAAGGGGCGGCTCCCCCACCAGGACCAGACTGGCGATGGCGTCCAAGTCGAGGTTCACGGCCAGCAGCATGCGCATGTCCTCCAGCCAGTTGTCCGTCATCCGGTGCGCCTCCTCGCACAGGATGACCGTCTCCCGGCCTTTGCGCGCCACCTCCTGCAGCGCCACCCGCACCTGCGAGACCAACTGGGGGTGGAAGTAGGTAGGCTGGTGTCCCAGGGTCTTGAGAAAATCCCGGTAGATGCCGGTCAGACCGTTGGCCGGGTTGGGCACGTACAGGACCTGCACCCGATTGGGGTCCAACCGGCTGACCAGCAGGCGCAGGACGGTGGATTTTCCGCACCCCGCGACGCCGGTCACGACGGCGATGCCCTGGTCGCTCATGGCCTGGCGGATGCGGGCCTGCATCTCCAACTGACCGGGCAGGGGGAGCAGCTTGTCCACCGGGATGTGGCGGGTAAACGGCATGGCGTGAAACCCGTAGTAGTGGGAGAGGGCGTCGGTGGGCGGAGCCCCGGCATCCTCCGGGGTGGGCCGGGCGCTGTCCTTTCGATTCACGAGTCCACCTCCGTCTGCTCTTCCCCGTCGTTGAGGGCAGTGCGGAACGGTATGTCACCAATCTCGGCGGCCAGGCGGCGCCGGTGTTCGTCCCGCAGGGCATCCAGGAAGTTGATGCCGGTCGGCTCCGGCGTCGGGCTGGGGGGAGCGATGGGGGTGATGTCAATGCAGGCCCCTTTTTTGAGATTTCGGACTATGGCCGTGCCGATGGGACGGTCGTCCCGATAGACCTCGAGTCGGGACAGGTCGAACGGGTCGCAGCGCAACTCAATGCGCGTGCCACCCCATCTCGGGTCCACACTGTAGCTGTTGCCCAAAAGCGAGATGAAGCCGGTGTCGGAAACTTGGCGGCTGAAGCGCCACAGAAAGGCCCGGGCGACCTTGACCGGGTCGGCGTTCCGGATGTGCTCCGGCTCGCTTCGATAGAGGTCAATGGGCTTCTCCCGCGTATCGCTGTGGACTCGTTCGTGGTAGACGCACTCAAGCCAGGCCCAGAGCGCCTCGTTCAGTTCCGTCAAGGTAGCG
>DASYBA010000016.1:0-7527 GCA_036501005.1 Candidatus Xenobia bacterium
GCTCCCGATAGGCGAGATAGGGTCGGCCTCTGTTATCGGTATCGATCTCGTAGGCCACGTCGCCCACGCCGCCGTGCTTGATGAGGTCCGAGGTGATGAAATCGATACGATCCTGGCGTGTGCCCCCGGTCGATATCTGGATGGGATAGAGGCGGACCGGGGAGGTGTTCAGGCACACGAGCTGCTCCCGGATCTGCTCGGCCACCCGGGACATCTCGGTCTCGTCGCCAAGACGGCGTGCCGCGTTGGCGGAGAATCGGCTGGCCGATATGAAGGCGGTACAGACCAGCGTCACAATGAGCGCGACCAGGCCCGTGACGGTGAGGACCTCGATCAAAGTGAAGGCGCGCCGGCTCACGGAAGCTCGATGACCCAGGAGCACGCTAGGGATCCACATTCGGCCGTGGGTGTTCGCACGTCCGGCAAGCGATCCTGCCCGTGGATATTGAACAAATCTTTAGGAGTGAAGCAGGTGCGCAGGTAGCCATCGCCATCCTCCACCAGCCAGCAAAAGCCGTCGGGTGCGGCACGGCCCTGCCAGACGTCTTGATTCAAATAACGAGACGGGAACGGACAGGCTCTATCGGACGGAGCCAGCGGCGAGGCGCCCTGATCTAGACCTTGTCCGCCGGCGGCTGGCTGGGGTGCGGAAGGCCATGGAATAGCCAGGAGACCTTTGTCTTGAGGTTGTCCAATACGCCGGGGGCCACCAGAACGTCATCCTCTCGCAGGAGGAGGCCAGCCCCGTTCTTTCGATAAACGGCCACCGATCGGCTTAGCGGATCCACGACCCATACGACCTGCACGCCGGCGCTCAGGTACTCGAGAACTTTCTCCTGGACTTCGGAGGCCCGGTCGTTGGGCGAAAGCACCTCGACGACGAGAGCCGGGGCAGTCAAGAGATATCCTTCGGACGAGATGTCATAAGGGAGCTGGCTCTGAAGAATGAAAGCTGCGTCAGCCCCGCGCACGGTACGAAGTGGCTCGTGCACCACCACGACGCCGACTTCGCCTCCGAAGGCCAAGCCCAGCCCCGCATCTTCAGCCTCGTTGCCCAGCAATCGAGTGATGCGGGTCTCGACTTGCCCGTGCACCGCATTCGTCGGACTCAGCGCCAGGATCTCCCCCCGAACAATTTCAAAGCGATCCGGTGGCTTGACGTCTCGCTCTAGCATGCCCGAAGGTTCTCCGAGCGTATGACGGACGCCTGCGACGTCAGTGGGGGCTGAGGACGTCGCGGCCCTGTTGCGTCAGCGACCAGGAGGTCCACCGACCCTGGCCTTCGCGTTGTAGATAGCCGCGCATCTGGAGCGAGAACAACTCTTCTCTCGCTTCGTAGGCCGACAGCCCAGTGGCTTTTCGATAGATCTCGGTGGTCACCAGGGCACTCTTGCCCAATTCGAGGGCGGTCAACTCCCGCTCGTTCAAATCGGTCGGCCGGCGCGTGGCGGCCACCGCCACCAGCGTGGGGGCCGTCGGCAGGGGGCTGCGGGCCGCCGCCTTGCGACGGGTTTTGGATATCGCCGAGGAGGTCGAGGGCTTGTCCTCTGCGATCACCTCGGCCGGAACATCCACCACCTCTACCTCCGCAGGGGCCACCGGAATCTGGACCGGGGGCGCCGGAGGGATCGGTTCCGGGGCCGGCGGCGGGGGGGGCGGCGCCGGCATGGCGACGGGGACGGGCTCGGGAGCCGCCACGGGAATGGGCACCGCTTCGGCCTTGGCCGACAGCACGGTCACGGGCTCGGCCAGCTTTCGAATGACCTTCCGAGCCGGCTTCTCCTCCGCTTTGTCTTTCTCGTCCTTTTCCTTGTGCAAGGCGTTATGGCTGACACAACTCAAGGCCGGCGCCATCTTCTCGACGAAATCGGCGGCCTGCACCCAGGGGCCTGGGCTGCCCAGCCGAGTCAATATCGAATGGGCCACGTGCGGTGCCTCGAAACCCGGATCGAACGACTCCGACAGGCGTGATGCCCGCCAGAAGTCGGCCGGGTGGTGGGGCAGCGGCTCAAAGAGCGGCCCATGATCCTCTTCCTTACGAGCTTTCCGTTCTGGCGTACCGCCCCGAGCCGAGCGCAAGGCGGCGAGAAGCTGTTCCCGACTTCGTCCCCGAAGCTGGAAGATGAGGAACGGGTCCTGGTCGAACGCCTCGCCCAGGATATAATGAACGGCGGCGATGTGCTTGCAAGGGTTGGCGTAGTCGGGGCACGAGCAGTTGGTCTTCAGATCCCACTCGTGGGTGGGCAGTAGCGAACTGCCCAGGTCGGTGAAGACGTCTTCGATATCCTGCGGCATTTCACCCGACAAGAGTCGGGCCGCATACGACGCACTGCCGGCCATGCGGTGGATGGCCCGATCCCACTCGCTGTTCGTCAGCGTATGCATGGAGATCTTGACGGTGTACGGCTTCGGTCGGGAGCCCTGCACCTTGGCGACGATCTCGCCCGGATGCACGTGGTAGTCGATGACCTGGCCACTCAACGCGTAGCTCTTGCCCCGCGCCAGCCGATTCGACCAGCCGAACGATTCCAGGGTGCCGATCCAGCGCTGGGCCCACCACTGTTCGGCAAAGCCGCCCTGGGCGTTGCGCGCCTTGATGCCGTACTCGGCGACCCGTTTGAAGGTCTTGGGGTGATGGTCCGTTCCGTTCGTTCTCAAACTGCTTCTTCCACGTCTTCTTCTCGCAGGCTCAGGAGCTGGCGAAGCTGGTCGTTGGACAGCTCCGTCAACCAGTCTTCACCTCCGCCCACGACATTTCGGGCCAACTGCACCTTGCTCTCGATGAGCGTGTCGATGGCCTCTTCCAAGGTACCCGAGCAGATGAACTTGTGAACCTGCACGTTCTTCTTTTGTCCGATACGGAAGGCCCGATCGGTGGCCTGATCCTCAACCGCCGGATTCCACCACCGATCGAAGTGGAACACGTGGCTGGCATTGGTCAGGTTCAGACCCACGCCGCCGGCCTTCAGAGACAGCACCAGGAACGGCGGCCCGTCGGCGCCCTGGAAGCGGGCCACCAGCTTGTCGCGCTCCTTCTGCGGCACGCCGCCGTGCAGGAAGAGCACGTCGCAGCCAAACTCCTCCGTCAGGTGGCGGGTCAACATGTGGCCCATGCGGGCGAACTGGGTGAAGATCAGCGCCCGATCGCTGTTGGCCAGGATTTCTTCCAACATTTCCTGGAGCCGGGCCAGCTTGCCGGAGCGACGGCCGACCTCCGAGTTGTCGTCGAGGAAGAGCGTCGGATGGTTGCAGATCTGTTTGAGCCGGAGCATGCTCTGCAGGATGAGGCCTCGACGCTGGATGCCCTGCGCGTCTTCGACCTTCGACAGCATGTTGCGAACCGTGGCCTGGTACAGGCTGGCCTGCTCCCGAGTGAGCGGGCAGTACGTCTTCATCTCCTGCTTCTCCGGCAGGTCCTGGATGATGCGAGCGTCGGTCTTGAGCCGCCGCAGGATGAACGGCTGTACCAGAGTGCGAAGTCGATTGACCGTGTCGGCATTCTGGTACCGCTCGATGTTGGAGGCAAAGCGCCGCTTGAAGCTCTCCTGCGACCCTAGCAGCCCGGGGTTGAGGAACTCCATCACCGACCACAGATCTGTCAAGCGGTTCTCTACCGGCGTGCCCGTCAGGGCCACTCGATAGCAGGCTTTGAGACGGCGCACCGCCTTGGCCTGCTGGGCCTCCGGGTTCTTGATGTTCTGCGCCTCATCGAGAATGACGCCGGACCAGTCGACATTGCCCAGCGTCGCCATGTCTCGGGCCACCAACGCGTAGGTCGTGATGACCAGGTCCTGTTTGCTGGCCGCGTCCTGGAAGGTCTGGCCCTGGCGCCGCCCGGCACCATGATGAACCATCACTTGGAGGGTCGGCCCGAAGCGAGCGATCTCACGCCCCCAGTTGCCCAGCACCGAGGTCGGGCAGACGAGGAGTGCCGGCCCGTCTTTCACGCCTTTTTCCTGGCTGAGCAGCATCATGGCGATCAACTGGATGGTCTTGCCCAGCCCCATGTCGTCGGCCAGGCAGGCCCCCAGGCCGCGCTGCCGCAAAAACCACAGCCACGAGTAGCCTCGCAACTGGTAGGGCCGGAGCGTCCCCTGGAAGCCTTGCGGAGCGGGCAGCTCTGCCATCGACTCCTCGCCGTTGAGCGAGCCCAGGGTGCCGGCGAACTTGATCTGGGTGGTCAGCCCGCCTTCGAGGTTGGCCGCCGTCCGCAAGGCGTCGCCCAGGGTCATGGGCGTGTTCCTGCCGCCCTCCAGCAATTTGATGGCCTGATCGATACGGCTGCGGTCGAGCAGCACCCACTGGCCGCGCACCTGCACCAGCGGTACCTTGCTGTCGGCCATGGCGAGGAACTCGTCGGCGTTCAGGGTCTCGTCGCCGATGGCGACCTCCCAGCGATAGTTGAGCAGGTTGTTGAGGCCGATCTTGCTCTCCTGACCACCCCCCGGCTCGCTGACCGTGAGCTGCACCGACCAGGGCGTTGTCTGCCCCTTCGCCCACCCGGGGATCTGCACGCCGAAGCCGCTCTCCTCCAGGAGCCAGGCGGTTCGCTGCAAGAATTCGGCGGCTTCCTCGGTCGACAGCGTTACCGCGGACGGCAGGGCCTGCCGCAGACAGCGCTCCAGTTCGGGAAAGACCTTGAGCGCCCGGCCCAGGTCCGCCAGCAACTGCTCCTGGCTGGCCTCGATGAGCTGGCGCTGCCCTTTCATGGGGCGCCACAGGTCCTCGGCCTCCATCAACAAGGTCGGGTCGTCGGCGCCCTGCAGAATGATCTGGACTTTCCAGTCGTCGGACAGACGGTGCGGCGCGTGCAGGCGGAAACAGGTGCGGAAGCCCCGCCCCATGGGCGTCATCAGCCCATCGCTCCAGGCCTGCAGGTCCTTGGCCAGACGACTCAGCTCGTTGGCCACCCCGCCGACCTGGGTGCGCCCCTCGTAGACCGCCGTCAGCCACTGGACGGATCCTTGCGGCCAGCCGTGGATCTGCTTGGGCAGGCGCCCGAAGATCTCCGATACCCAGCGGCGGGCCAGGCTGTCGACGGCCGTCGACACGAACCCTTTGATGGTATCGGTGGCGCTCCGCACCTCGTAGTCGTAAGCCCGAGCGGAAGGTGGCATGGCGTCGACCAGTTGCTTCATGCGCTGGGCGTCCTGGGCATCGTCCAGCACCGGGACCCATCGGAGCGTGGCCGTCTTGGCGTCGTGGTTGGGGTGCTCCATGATGGGCACCAGCCGTTCCCGAGCGAGGAGCGCCATGACCCAGCGGCAGACCGCCGCCCACACCAGCAGGTCAGGCGAAGCGTAGGCTTCATTGGTGTTGGCGCGCTGCTGAAGCAGGGTGGAGAGCTGGCGGGATGCCTGCCCGGCCGTCATCCACAGGGTGGGCACTCGCCACCCGGTGACGGTGTCGCCGGGCCCGTCCAATAAGTGAGACGGCATGGGCAACCCGACCCGGGTGGGCAGGAACAGCGGCATCTCGCCCGGCGGCAGCGCAGCCTCAAGTGGCGCCCCCAACAGCTCTTCCAGCACGGCGCGGATCTCGTCCGGCTTGCCCGCGTAGGGATGGGTCGGGTACTCGTTGCGTCCGGCGCCGCGCCGCACGCTCTTCTCTTCTGGTTTCTCCAGCCAAAGGTGCAGCAGGCCCGCCTCCTGCTCGCGGCTGTCCTGCCACACAGCGTGTAGGATTCTCATGCGTCTTTGTTGATTCTCTCGCTCAAAACTGATCCTGAACCGCCGGTTTTGCACCGCACGCGGCCCCCACAGCTCCCCTATGTCACTAAACTACACCCTCGCGGAGCCCCCGTTCGCCCAGCACGATGGCTCAAGCGGTTGGAGCCCAGACTCCGATCGGTTCGGTGTTCAGGCCGTAGTCCCTGGTCTGCGCTGAACAAGATGGCAGGTCGCGAGGACCCTTCACCCGGCTCCGTCCCGTTTTATCACATTCCCGGGCCGTTGGCAAGTACCCCACAGCATGCTCTGCCTCCCAACCACGACAGAAACCCCTGCCAGCGGGTCCCCCTCCCCGGACGGCGGCCAGGCTCCCGCCTCCTATGCAGGCCCCCGAGACAGAACCCTTCGGTGAACAGCATGTGAAAATTCCCGGGCCTTTTCACAAACTTTTTACATTGGATTCATTTCCTGGTTACAAGGGTGTCTGGTTTGTTAATGCGGAGTTGCTATTATGTAAGCAGAGAATCGGCCCAAGCCGATCGACAGGGATCCGGGAGAGAGTGTCATGACTTTGACGTTGGACTGGCTCAGTTTGCGCGCCATGTCGCCGGATGACGACGACGAAATCGTGGTCGACTTTGTCGAATCAGGCGACATCGCCGGCGGCACCTCGATAAGCTGCCTGGGCTCTTGTGTGTGGCAACAGATGCAGGCCATCTTCTCGGCCGCTCGAGAGAATCGCCTGACCAACGATCAACTCGAAATGCTGTTGTGCGAGGTGCAAGCGGCGCTGGTCGATGAAATGCGCCTCTTCAAGGGCTTTCCCGACATAGAAGAATTCGATCTATATTCGATAGGTAAGCAGCACATCATGACCGGCCTCGAAATGTTGAGCGAGGCCTGCCTGATCGCCCGTTTCTCCGAACAGCGGACCGGCCTGTCGAAGGCAGAGTCCATCGGTCGGCAGGGCGAGGACGAGCTGCGCAGCGGACGTCAGCTCCTCAATCGGGCCGCCGCCGTCGTAGAGTAGGAGGAGTATCGAAATGTTGAGCGCCATCGGTCATCTCGCCGGCGACGTGGTTCACGACGGAGAACACGCCATCTCCAGCGGAGCGCACACCGTCGCCCATGCCGCGACCAGCGTCGTGCACACGGTCACGCACGATGCCAAAAGTGTCGCCCACACGGTCACGCACGATGCCAAGAGCGTCGCCCACACCGTGTCGAAAGCCGCCAATGGCCTCTACCAGGACGGCAAGAAGGCCTTCACCAAGGTTGAAAGCGTGGCGTCCAGCGGGGCCAAGAAGATCGAGGGCGGGGCCAAGGGGGTGTCCCACTTCCTGGGCAACGCGTGGCACTCGGTCGCGCATGAAGCCAGCAACCTCTATAACGATGGCAAGGGCGACCTGAAACAAGGCCTGGTCTGGGGCTCGAATGTGGCCAACCATCTGGGGGCGGGCAGCCTGATGAACGCCCTCGGCCTGGGCGGCGGCGTCAACCAGAAGAACGTGGACATCAACCACCACATCACGTCCACCTACCACCAGCAGTCGAAAGAGCTTCAGCAAGTGCTGGGGCCTGGCTCCGGTGCCAACTGGGCGACCTATGCGTCGTGGGCGTCCAACCGGGCCGGCCAGGCCATCCAGAACCACGACGATCCGGGCGGAACAACGGCCAAGGACGGCAACCGGTTGCTGTGCGCCCTGTCACCCGTCGACGGGCCGGCCGGCAGCAAAGCCTGCCAATACGAGAAAGAGTACCAGAACGAAAGCAACCAGGCCGCGGCCGGCAATCAGAAGGTCTTTCACGACATCGACCCGCACCTGCAGAATTTTCTTGACACCTTCAAAGGCGTCAC
>DASYBA010000017.1:0-2822 GCA_036501005.1 Candidatus Xenobia bacterium
CCGTTACCGCTGGAACCAGGGCGTGCCCATCGTGGTGCGGGGGCCGTGCGGCGGCGGGGTGCGAGGCGGTCCGTTCCATTCGCAGAACCCGGAGGCGTATTTCTTCCATACCCCCGGGCTCAAGATTGTCGAACCCGCGACGCCGTCGGATGCGAAGGGCCTCATCAAGGCCGCCATTCGAGATGACGATCCCGTCCTCTTCTTCGAGCATAAGTTCCTGTATCGAAGAATCAAGGAAGACGTGGCCGATGGCGACTGGATCGTGCCCCTGGGGAAGGCCCGGGTGGCGCGTACCGGAAGCGATGCCACCGTGGTGACGTATGGCGCCATGGTCCACACCGCCCTCGGGGCGGCCGAAAAACTGGCGGGCGACGGGGTGTCGCTCGAGGTCATCGACCTCCGCACGCTGCTCCCGCTAGACGAAGAAACGTTGTTGAACTCGGTGGCAAAGACCAACCGGGTCATCATCCTGCACGAAGACACCTTGACCGGCGGCCTGGGCGGCGAACTGAGCGCCCTCATCACCGAGCGGTCTTTCGAATACCTGGATGCCCCGCCCATTCGGGTCGCCGCACCCGATACGCCGGTGCCCTACAGTCCCACCCTGGAGGATGCGTTCCTGCCCAACCAGGAACGCCTGATCAAGGCAGCCCGCTGGCTGCTCAAATATTGAGGTAACCTGATGAGCATCAACGTCGTCATGCCCCAGATGGGCGAAAGCATTGCAGAAGGCACCATCATCCGATGGATCAAGAAGCCGGGCGACAAAGTGGATCGAGACGAGCCGCTGTTCGAAATCTCCACCGACAAGGTCGACGCCGAGATTCCCAGTCCCGCGGCCGGGGTGCTGTCGCAGGTCATGGTCAAAGAAGGCCAGACGGTGCCCATCAATACCGTGGTAGCGGTTCTCGAAGGGGTGGGCAGCCAACCGGCGGCAACCCCTGCACCCGCGCCGGCCAAGGCCCCTGCACCGCCCGCTGCGCCGGCGGCCGCGGCGGCGCCTCCCGCTCAACCTCCACCCCCCCCGCGACCGGCACCGGCGCCCCCGCAACCTGCGGCCCCGGCGGCCATTCCCAGCGCTCACGAGATGACGGGCGCCAGCGTAGACGACCTGCGCCGAGTGCGCTCGTCCCCCCTGGTCCGCAAAATGGCTCGGGAGAATGGGGTCGACCTGGGCCAGATCGCTGGCACGGGTATCGCTGGCCGGGTGACCAAACAGGACATGGCGACGTACCTGGCCGCCCCCCGGTCTGAATCCCCGGCCCCTGCCCCCAGCGCGGTCGGGCTGCCCACGTCGTTCCACATGGAGTCGCCGGCGGCAGCCCCGGCGCCGGCCTATCCGCCGGGCATGGGCCACGAGCAGATTGCCGCCCTGTTCCCGGGCGAGCGTATCGAAATCGTGCCCATGACCCCCATGCGGAAGAAGATCTCCGAGCACATGGTGCATAGCCGGCGCACTTCCGCCCACGTCACGACCGTATTCGAGTTCGACATGTCCCGCATCCTCGGCATCATCGCTGAGCACAAGGCCGCCTTCCAGGAAAAGCATGGCGTCAAGCTCACCCTCACGCCCTTCGTGGCCAAGGCGGTATCGCAGGCGCTGCGCCAGCATCCCTTGTTGAACTCGGCGGTGGTGAACGACCAAATCGTCTATCGAAAGGACGTTCACCTGGGCATCGCGGTCGCGCTGGACTGGGGGCTGGTCGTGCCCGTGGTGCGGCATGCCGACGAGAAGAACATCCTCGGGTTGACCCGCTCGATTGGCGACCTGGCGGGCCGGGCCCGCAGCAAGCAGTTGAAACTGGAAGAGTTGTCCGGCGGGACCTTCACCATCACCAACCCGGGCGTCTTCGGGAGCCTGTTCGGAACCCCCATCATCAATCAGCCCCAGGTGGCCATCCTGGGCGTCGGCGCCGCCGTCAAGCGGGCCGTCGTGGTGCAGGACGCCATCGCCATTCGCAGCATGTCGTTCATGGGCCTGAGCTTCGATCACCGGGTCGTCGACGGCGCCGAGGCTGACAAGTTCATGGCGACGCTGAAGGGCATCATCGAAAGCTATACGGCCGAGATGATGTGATGAACGCCCTCTTGCGCCGCGAAACGCTGGTCGAGTGGAAGGGGCTCTTGCCCTACGCCGAGGCGTGGCGTCTCCAGCAGGAGGTCGCGGAGGGCGTCAAGCGGGGGACGGGCGGGGAGCGGCTCTTGCTCCTCCAGCACCCTCCCGTCGTGACGATGGCACGCGGCGCGGATCGGAGCCACGTGTTGCTCAGTTCGGAAGAGCTGGCATCGCGGGGGGCCGAGCTGGTCGAGTGCAATCGGGGGGGCGACGTCACCTACCACGGCCCCGGCCAGCTCGTGGGCTACCCCATCATCGACCTGAAGCCTGACCGGTGCGACGTGGGGCAGTATCTCCGCGACTTGGAGCAACTGCTGATCGAGACGCTGAGTGTCTTTGGTCTGACGGCCAGCCGCAAGCCGGGTCTGACAGGCGTGTGGGTCGGCCACGAGAAGATCGCTGCCCTGGGCGTGCACATGAGCCGCTGGGTCACCACCCACGGCTTTGCCCTCAATGTGAGCCCCGCGTTGGAGCACTTTGCCTGGATCGTCCCGTGTGGCATCCGAGACTACGGCGTAACCTCGATGGAGAAGCTCCTGGGCTCACGGACACCCCCGGTAGAGGACGTGGCACGGGCGGTCTGCGAAGTGTTCCCCACCATCTTTCAACGCACTCTGATAGGAAGGCCGCGGAGCAGCGCGGGTGCGAGCGAAGGGTGACCCCTGGCACCCAAAGGAGAGCTTCATGAGTCGCAGCGATACCCCAT
>DASYBA010000018.1:0-19496 GCA_036501005.1 Candidatus Xenobia bacterium
CCCATGACGACACCGGCCAGGAAGGAGCGGTAGCGCAGGCCCTTGGCCCGGAAGACGCTCATCAAGAGCGACAGCAGCACGACCAGGGCGAGGGAGTGGAGAGACATAACCGCATCTTACCACAGCCTTTCCCCGCATGAAAGCGAATGCCAAAATGTTCACATTTGCTCACGAATATCGTTGATAATCCAAGAAATGAGCGCCTCGACGGCCCTCTCGCCCTTCTCCCGACTGGCCCGGGTAGGGTCTCCCCAGGCTCCCGTCGGCGAGTACACGCCGGCCAGTCCAGGCTGTCTACGGAGAGGCCCGGGGCCGTTCTCCGGCTGATAATCCAGCAACGCCCTGTCCATGTGCACCCGCTCCGGGGTGATGTACAACATCATCGACGTCTCCACCTCGTCGGCATGCGTGCCCCCCTCCTGCTCTTGCGGCACCGCCGCCAGCGCCTCGTGCAGCCTAGTGTAGCGGAGGGTGACGCCGTCGGCCTGCAGGTCCCCGGCCGCCAGGGCCAGCGACTTCTCCGTGCTGACCCCCGTGTTCAGGACATAGACCTGTCGTGGCCCGAACCGGGTCAGCGACCGACACACTTCCACGACCATGCGGCGGCTGGTCTCCAGTTCGAGCGACACCGACCCCGGATACTCCACGAACGCGGGATAATAGTGCCAGTCCAAAGTCGGCAGAGCTACCACCGGAACCTGGGCGACCACCCGCCGAGCCAGGTATTCGGCCAGCAGCCAGTCGTTGTTGAGGGGCAGGTGCAGTCCGTGCTCCTTGAGCCGAGCTCCCAGCGGCAGCAACAAGACCGGGGCGGCGGCCAGCAGGGGTTCGGCCTCGGCCCAGGTAAGGTTTTCCAGCCAGATACCGCTAGCCGAAGGCATCGGGAATGTGGTAGACTCTTTGCGGAGACTTTACGTGCAGCCCATTCGCAAACTCTTCTTCATCCTGATCCTGCTGACCACCCTGGCCTGTGCCCAGGATGCGCACCCCAGTATCCATCCCGACCTGCGGGTCGACAACATGGACATCTACTGGAAGCGCGCCGAGCAGAAGTACATCCATTTCACCTTCCGCATCTTCAACGTCGACCGGGAGAACTTCGACCATACCTTCGAAGTGCGACTGTCCGTGCGGGCCTCTCCAAGAGAAGACTGGCGCCCGACCCACGTCTTTTTCATCCAGGGCATGACCGGCCACGAGACCAAGGACATCGTCTATCGGCCGGGCACGATTGCCGACCCCGTCATCTACACGGGGCACTTTCAAATCCTGGTGGAGATCACCTGGCACGGCCAGGTGCTGGACTCGCAGATGCAGAGCTACCCTTGATCTGATCGACCAGCCAGGCGGCCAGGCTGGACAAAGGCACCTCGTCCTGCCGCTTTTCGGCGAGCAGCTTGACCTGGGCGACGCCCCGCGCCGCCTCGTCGCTCCCGATGATGACCGCCAGCGGAATGCCCCGCTTGTCGGCATACTGGAGCTGCTTGCCCAGCTTGTCGGCCTGATGGTACATCTCGACCCGCAAGCCGTGGTGCCGCAGCTCGCCGGCCGTCTTCAAGTAGAGGGGGAGGAGAGCGGCGTCCATCTGCGTCATCAGCATCTGGGCGGTGGACAGGGCCCGATCGACCTTGCCTAGTTCCTCCAGCCCGGAGAACAGCCGATCCAGCCCGACCGAGATGCCCACCGCGGGCAGATCGCGCCCGGCGAAGAAGCCGATGAGCCCATCGTAGCGCCCTCCACTCATGACGCTGCCGAGGTGGGGCAGATCCGTCAGGAACGTCTCGAAGACCGTCCCCGTGTAATAGTCCAGGCCGCGGGCGATGCTGAGATCGAGGTGGATGTGCGAGCGAGGAATGCCGGCCCCATCAATCAACGTAAGCAACGTGCGCATCTCCTGGATACCGGTCGCCCCCGCCGGGATCTCTGCGAACCACGGGGCCAGTTTGCCCAGCACCTCCTCCGGCGTCCCCTTCAGATCCAGAAACTGGAACACCTTGGCCACCTGCGCGTCGGAGAGCCCCAGACCCGCCAGCATCTGCTTGACGGCGTCGGGTCCGGCGGTAGGCAGCTTGTCAATGGTTCGATACACCTCGGGCAGGCGCTTCGTCTCGAGGTCGCCCAGCCACTGGGCGAGGCCGTCCAGCAGTTTGCGGTTGCTCAGGTGGATCTCGAAATTCGACAGACCCAGGCTGGTCATGACCAGGTAGTCGACCCAGACGCACTCGCAGTCGGACAGCAGGCTGCCACTCCCCACGATGTCGACGTCGCACTGGTAGAATTCACGATAGCGCCCCTTGCCGGTGTTCTCGCCCCGCCACACCGGTGAAATCTGATAACGCTTGAAGGGCATGGGCAGGTCGCCATACTGGGCCACCACCCTGGCCAGGGGGACGGTCAGGTCGTAGCGCATGCACACGTCGCGCTCGCCATGATCGGTGAACCGATAGAGCAGCTTCTCCGCGTCCTGCCCGTACTTGCCCAGCAGGATCTCGGCGTACTCGAGGGTCGGCGTCTCGAGCGGCAGGAACCCAAAGCTCTCAAACACCTCACGGATCCTGGCGATCATGCGGGCACGAGGGATCATCTGGGCGGGCAGGTAGTCTCGAAAACCCTTCAAGACGCGGGGCTGGATGGGCACAGGCATGGTCTCCTGGTCAGAGTCAACGTCCCTTTGTACGGCCTCTGCTGGCCATCCTCCTTGCCAAAGCCCGGAGCGGCATGTTATACTCGCCGCGTTTTCCTGGAACCCGATGAGGGCGTCCCGGATTTATTGGTGAAGCGCCCTCGCAAGGAGTCATTGAACATGAAACCCAAGATCCATCCCCGCTGGAACGTCACGAACGTGACCTGCTCCTGCGGCAGCACCTTCCAGACCGGCTCGACGCAGAAGAACCTGCGGGTCGAAATCTGCTCTGCCTGCCATCCGTTCTACACCGGCAAGCAGAAGGCCTCGGCCGCCCACGGCCAGGTCGAGAAGTTCAACCAGCGTCTTAACAAGAAGGCTCCCACCAAGAGCTGAACGGGTCCCGGCATGAACGACAAGCTCGACGCCGTTGCCCGGCGCTATGAGGCGCTGACCGAACGGCTCTGCGACCCGGCCCTGATCAGCAACCAGTCGGAGTACGGGCGGGTCGCCAAGGAGCGCTCCGGGCTGGAGCCCATCCTGGCGGCCCGCACTCGCTTTCTGACCGTACAGAAGGACCTGGAGTCGGCTCGCGCCCTCTATCGCACCGAGACCGAGGCCGAGCTCAAAGCCTACGCCGAGGCCGAGGTGGAAGCCCTGGATGCGCAAGCCTCCAAGCTGGAACGCGAACTCCTCATCCTGCTGCTGCCCAAGGACCCCTTCGCCGACCGCAACCTTTTCATGGAAATCCGGGCGGGTGCCGGGGGCGAAGAAGCGGCCCTGTTCGCGGGCGAGCTCTTTCGCGCCTACGCCCGGTACGCCGAGGGGCGAGGGTGGAAGGTCGAAGTCATGTCGGCCAACAACACCGAGCTGGGCGGCATGAAAGAAGTCGTCTTCGGGGTCAGCGGCGACAACGTGTACCCCCGCCTCAAACACGAGAGTGGGGTGCACCGGGTGCAGCGGGTGCCCGCCACCGAGGCCAGCGGCCGCATCCACACCTCCACCGTTACCGTGGCCGTCATGGCGGAGGCCGAAGACATCGACATTCACATCGACCCGAAAGACCTGGAGATCGACACCTACCGCTCGCAGGGCGCGGGCGGCCAGCACGTCAACAAGACCGAGTCAGCCATCCGCATTACCCACGTGCCTAGCGGCGTGGTGGTGGCGTGTCAGGATGAGCGTTCGCAGCACCAGAACAAGGACAAGGCCATGCGCATGCTGCGGGCCAAGCTGCTCGAAGCGGAGACGGCGCGGCAGGAACAGGAGATCGCGCAGAACCGCCGCTCCCAGGTGGGCTCCGGCGACCGCAGCGAAAAGATTCGCACCTACAATTTCAAGGAGAACCGCATCACCGACCACCGCATCGGGCTCACTCTGCACAGCCTGGACCAGGCCCTGGAGGGCAACCTCGATCCGCTCCTCGACGCCCTCGTCTCCCACGACGAACAGCAGCGTCTGCAGGCCGTCGGCGCATGATCGTGACGGAGTACGCGGTCGGCCAGTTGCTGGACGGCGCGGCCCGCACGCTGACGACAGACACGGCCCGACTGGACGCCGAGGTGTTGCTCGCCAGCGTGCTGGACGTCACCCGGACGGCCCTCCACATCCATCCAGAACGACCGGTTCCCCCCACCCACGCAGACCGCTTCCGCGAACTGTTGCGCCGCCGCATCCAGGGTGAGCCAGTAGCCTACCTGGTCGGTCAGCGGGAGTTCATGTCGCTCGACTTCGAGGTCACCCGAGACACCCTCATCCCTCGAGCCGACACCGAGATCCTCGTCGAGTACGCCCTGGAGCGCCTCCGGCTCTGGCCCGGTCCTCTCAAAGCCGCGGACGTCGGCACCGGCAGCGGCGTCATCGCGATCGCTCTGGCCGACGCCCACCCTCGCCTGGCGATATGGGCGACCGACATCAGCCCGGCCGCCCTCGAAGTGGCCAGACGCAACGCCCTCCGCCATCAGGCCGGCGTCACGTTCCTCCACACGTCCCTCCTGGAGGACGTCCCCGGAGACCTGGACATGGTGGTCAGCAACCCCCCCTACGTGTCCGAGGCGGAATTCCCGCAACTGGGGGTAGGGGTTCGCCGGTACGAACCGAAGAGCGCGCTGGTGGCCGGCGCAAGCGGCCTCGAGTTGTACCCACCGCTGGCCCGGCAAGCGTGGGAGCGGCTGCGGCCCGGCGGGGTGCTGGCCGTCGAGGTGGCCCCGTGGCAGCGAGACGCCGTGCTGGCATGCTTCGCCGCCCAGGGGTTCCACGGGGGCCGCTGCCTGCAAGACCTGGCCGGCCTCGCCCGGGTGATCACCGCCGACAGACCAGGAGGGTCTTGAATGAACAGCCTGCCCCGCTCTGCGCTCCGCCTGGTCGACGACATCATCGAAGCCGTGGGTGAGACCGACGTCACGTCGCTGGCCCTGACGAGCGGCCCGCTCAAGATCGAGTTGAAGCGGTCGGCGCATCACGTGCGGAGCCTGCCGACCGTGCTGGAGGCCCCCGTCGCGAGCCTGGAATCGGTCGTCGTGCCGGTGACGTCGGAACTGGTCGGTCGCTTCCTCCTCCCCCGTCCCGTGCAGCGAGGCGACACGGTCGCAGCGGGCGACGTGGTGGCGTGCATTGAGTCGATGAGCCTGATGAACGAGGTGCGGGCCCCGGTCGGCGGGCGCATCGCCGAGATCCTGGTGGAACCAGGGCACCCGGTAGAATTTGGTCAGGTACTCATGGCCCTGATCCCCATGGAGAGCTGATGTTCAAGAAAATCCTCATCGCCAACCGCGGCGAGATCGCCGTGCGCATCGTACGAGCCTGCAAGGAGATGGGCATTCGCAGCGTGGCGGTGTACTCGCAGGCAGACCGCGAGTCGCTGCACGTCCAGTATGCCGACGAGGCTTTCTGCGTCGGGCCGGCCCCGGTGGGCCAGAGCTACCTCAACGTGCCCAACATCATCAGCGCGGCCCTGGTCTCAGGCGCCGACGCCGTTCACCCCGGCTACGGCTTCCTCGCCGAGAATGCTGGTTTTGCCGAGATCTGCAAGAGCCACCGCCTGGCCTTCATCGGGCCCACGGCCGACGCCATCCGCTTGATGGGCGACAAGTCGCAGGCCCGGGAAACCATGCAGAAGGCCCAGGTGCCCACCCTGCCGGGGACGACCACCATCAGCGATGAAGACACGGCGCTGGCTTTTGCCCGAGAGCATGGCTTTCCCATCGTCATCAAGGCGACCGCCGGGGGCGGGGGCAAAGGCATGCGAGTGGTGCGCAACTTTGACGAAATGCCCCGTCACGTCGCCATGGCCCGGGCCGAAGCCCAGGCTGCGTTTGGCGACGATCGCATCTATCTGGAGAAGTTCCTGGCCGCAGCTCGCCACATCGAGATCCAGGTGGTGGCCGACCAGCACGGCAACGTCATCCACCTGGGCGAGCGGGACTGCTCGCTGCAGCGCCGCCATCAGAAAGTGGTCGAGGAAGCGCCCTCCACGGTCGTCTCGGCCGCCGTCCGACAGAAGATGGGCGAGGCCGCCATCGCGGGAGCCCGGGCGGCCGGCTACAGCAGCGTGGGCACGGTGGAATTTCTCTTCGACCCCAGCACCGAGCGATTCTACTTCCTGGAGATGAACACTCGCATCCAGGTCGAGCATCCGGTGACGGAACTGGTGACCGGAGTCGACCTGGTGCGCCTGCAAATCGAGTCGGCGGCCGGCGAGAGGTTGCCCCTCTCGCAATCTGACGTGCGCATCACGGGGCATGCCATCGAATGCCGCATCACCGCTGAAGACTGGCGGAATGGATTCGCCCCGTCGACCGGGCGAGTCGGGCCGCTCATCTTCCCGGGCGGTCCGGGGGTGCGGGTGGACTCCCACATCTACGAAGGCTACAAGATTCCCCCATTCTACGACAGTCTGCTGGCCAAGCTCATCGTGCATGCCAAAGACCGCCCGGCCGCCCTGGTGCGCATGGGCCGAGCCCTCGACGAAATGCGTCTGGAAGGGGTACACAGCACGGTGACCTTCCTGCACGACCTTCTCACCCACCCCGACGTGGTGGCCAGCCGCTTCCACACCACCTGGCTGGAGCAGACGCTGCGAGCCAAGGAAAACCTGGCGGTGGGTCACTGATGCAGAAGCGACGTGCGGCCCGCATCCTGGTGCTGCTGGCCCTCTACCAGATCGAGGTGGGCGGCGCCACCCCGGCCCAGGCGCTGGAAAGCGTCTTCAGCCCTACCGCCGACGAGGCGCTCACCGCCTTTTTCGCCGGCTCGAAGAAAGTGCCGAAGGCGACCGACATCGGCTCCGACGAGGTGCTGCGAGCCTTTGTGACCGCCACGGTGGAGGGCACCTGGAAGACGCGAGAGTCGCTCGATGAAAAGCTGCGTGAACGGTCCCAGAACTGGCGGCCCGAGCGGATGTCGCGTACCGACCTGAACATTCTCCGCATGGCGCTCTTCGAGCTGGAGAGCGGCAGTGGGATTCCTGGCGCCGTCACTGTCAACGAGGCCGTCGAGCTGGCGAAGGCGTTCGGCGAGGACGAGTCAGGTGGTTTTGTCAACGGCATATTGGGGAGCATGCTCGAGGTGAACCGTCATGGGGATGGCTAGATTGCGGGGGCGTCCCCGCCGAAGCTGGTGGCTCAAAGGGTTTCTTGGATTTCTGCTGCTGCTGGTAGGCGGCGTGTGCTTCGCGGGCGGATTCGTCTTGTCCGTCGTCAACCAGTTCAGCCAGAATCTGCCGGACGTCGACAAGCTGCGCACGTACGAGCCCAGTGAGACGACCAACATCTACTCGGCCGATGGCAAGCTCATCGCCACCCTCTTCAAGGAGAACCGGATCTGGGCGAGATTCGACAAGATTCCGCAGGTGCTGAAAGACGCTTTCATCGCCACCGAAGACGCCCGCTTCTACGAGCACTCGGGCGTCGATCCGGTCGGCATCGCCCGAGCCGCCGTGGCCGACCTCGAGGGGCAACACGCCAGCCAGGGCGCCAGCACCATCACCATGCAGTTGACCCGCGGCATCTTCTTGAGCCCGGAGGTCAGCGCCGAACGCAAGATCCGGGAGATTCTCCTGG
The DNA here is from genome assembly GCA_036501005.1 of Candidatus Xenobia bacterium. Lineage (GTDB taxonomy): Bacteria > Vulcanimicrobiota > Xenobia > RGZZ01 > DASYBA01 > DASYBA01. Next base: position 7,684 of record DASYBA010000018.1, read on the forward strand.
CCATGCAGATCGAGAAGCGCTTCACCAAGGACGAGATCTTCGAGCTCTACATGAACCAGATCTACTTCGGCAGCGGCGCCTACGGGGTGGAAGCGGCTGCCCACACGTACTTCGGCAAGAAGCTCAAGGATCTGACCCTGGATGAGGCCGCCGTTATTGCGGGGCTACCGGCCGCGCCCTCGGAATATTCGCCGCTGGTCAATCCGAAGGCCGCCAAGGAGCGCCAGATCTGGGTGCTGACCCGTATGCAGGCGACCCAGAAGATCAACCATCAACAGATGGCCGACGCCATCGAGCGCCCCATCGTCACGGCCCACCAGCACCGGCAGGAAGCGCTGCTGAAGTACCCCTACTTCACCACCTACGTCATCCATGAACTGAGCCAGCGCTATCCAGAAGACGTGTTGTATCGAGGCGGGCTGCGGGTCTATACCACGCTCGATACCCGCATGCAGAAGCAGGCCCAGCAAGCGGTGGTCGATGGCATCGCCAACCGAGGCCTGTCGTACAACGCGCACCAGTCGGCGCTGGTCTGCGTGGAAAATGGCACCGGCTTCATCAAGGCGATGGTCGGCGGCACCAAATGGAGCATCAAGAACCAGTTCAACCGGGCCTGGCAGTCGACCCGGCAGCCGGGGTCGTCGTTCAAGATCTTCGTCTACTCGGCCGCCATGGAAGACGGCTACACGCCCGACTCCATCATCACCGACGCCCCGGTGTCGTTCAAAGTGTCGGCCAACGAAACGTACACGCCGAAAAACTCGGATGGCCGCTTTTGGGGCAGCATGCCTCTGTGGCGCACGGTGCAGTTCTCCCGGGACATCCCGGCCATTCGCATGGCCAACCAGGTAGGGTTGAATCGAGTCATCGACGTCGCCAACCACATGGGCATCAAGGAACGCATTCCGCAAAACCTCTCCATCGCGCTGGGGGCCGTCGACGTGACGCCGCTGGAGATGGCATCGGCCTTCACCGTGATTCCCCAGTTGGGCATCCGTATCGAATCGACCCCCATCAAGCTCATCAAGGACTTCGAAGGCAACATCATCGAAGACAACCGTAATCCGTACAACAAGGAGTCGGTGCTGTCCGAGGCGACCTGCTCGTCCATGATCTCCATGATGAGAAAGGTCATCGAGGCCGGCACCGGCACCAGTGCCAACATCGGCCGGCCAGCGTGCGGCAAGACGGGCACCACCGACCAGCATCGGGATGCGTGGTTTGTCGGATTCAGTCCGGAGTACAGCACCGCGGTCTGGGTGGGCAACGACGACTACAGCCGCATGGCGGGGGCCTACGGGGGTGACGTAGCGGCACCCATCTGGGGCGCCTTCATGAAGGCCGCGCTGGCCAAGACGCCCGTGCATCAGTTCGGCATGGTCGAGAAGGGCAAGATCGGCGTCCTCATGTGCAAGGACACCAAGTGCCGGGCGGCCTCCACCTGTCCCGACGTCTATCGTGAGTTCTTCTCGCCCGACGCCTTGCCAGAGCGGTGGTGCCGACGGCACTCCATCGACGTGGTGGGGGGTGGGCGCTTTGCCGGTGTGAACCTCAACCGCCAGCCGGGGGCACACATGGAAGAGGTGGAGCTGGGGTCGACCAGTCCCGCCAAGACGCGCAAGCCCGCGGCGGCCGCCACCGGCGCCCGACCCGATCGGCATGACACCGAGCCGCCGCCCGACAACGGACCGACCCCCGACGAGAACGGGGACGTGAAAGCCACCCCTGGAGACGAGAACGGCAATCCGGTGGACATCCATCCGCCGGCCTGCCCTCCGGCCCCCGCCTCTACGCCGGCTCCGCCCCCCGATAACGTGGAGCCACCCCCGCCGTCGACGCCTGATGCCCCTCCGCCGGCCACCGGTGGCCTGCCGGATACCGGCAATCAGTGAGCGACGATCGCTTTCACGCGACGGTTGCGGGGCAGGTTCAGGGGGTAGGGTTTCGCCACTTCGTCTGGCAGCGCGGCCAGCACTTGGGGCTCCGAGGGTGGGTACGGAACATGCCCGATGGTCGCGTCGAGGCCATGGTGCAGGGGCCGCGGGCCAGCCTCGACATCATGGAGGCCTATCTGCGCCGAGGCCCGGCCTCCGCCCGAGTCGACCACTTCGAGGTTGAATACCTGCCCGCGGACGACGTCCTCGGCATCTTCGATATTCGTTATTAACACGCCGATCCAGACAGTTTTACACCGGGATAACAACTGGCTTCCGTGCTCCTCGTTATAATGACTTAACAGGAGGCTCGAACAGTTGCAGGCGTTAAACCGAACCCCCCAGGCCGCCAGAAAAGCGCCAACCTCTTCCCGTGCCGGCGTCGAACCCGCCGAGCGTCCGGCCTTGAGCGAAAGCCTGGAGCGGGTCAACGACGCCGCCAAGGCGGGCCTGTACTCCGTCAACGACGCCGCCAAGGCCGGTCTCTACTCGGTCAACGGCGCCGTGGGCGCTGGCATGACGGCCGGCATGATGCGGGTCGCCGTGCAGCCCGACAACCAGCAGGCGGATCCGCAGTGGTTGCGCGGCGCGCTGTATGCGGTCTATCCGTCTTCCGAGGGCAAAGCGACGCTGCTGCGACAGAGTGGCGAGACCCATCCGCAGGGCCTTGACGTGCCGGACGATTGCGTCAAGAACAACCTGGTGGTGCTCCTGACCGAAGGCATCGGCGACAACATTCCCGGGTACGCCCGCGAGACCTACGAACTGTTGCAGTCCAACAGCAAGCCCTGGTCGATGGACCTGGGCCAGCCCATCCTGGCGGTGCACGAGGGCACGGAAGGCAAGACGGGCCGGGACGTCAAGCGAATCGCCCGGGACGGGCAGATCGCCAAGCGCCTGGAACTGGGCCGGAAAGTGGATGTCGACAAGATCTATCAGCACGATCCGGCCATCAAGACCCTGGTCGACGTGATCGGCCAGCAACTGGACGCCGGCCACGATCTGCTGCTGGTGCCTCACAGCGGCGGCGGCCCGGAGAACGCCGTGGCCCTCAACCTCCTGGCTCAGCAGGGCTACCAGGACAAGATCCACGACCACGTGCGAGTCTTGTCGCTGGCGGGCGCGGCAGCGCCACAGGACTATGTGATGGCGGGCGTCGACGAAAAGAACATCTACCACACCGCCAACCACCAGGACGTGGTGGGCCAGGTGGGCAGCATCTACATGGACCCCAAGCATCCTTCGACCTTCCTCAGGGTCGCTAGCGTGGTGGCCAAACACGCCCGAGAAAAGACCCCCCGACACAACAACGGCTTCGTCTTCGAAGACAACCTCCAGAACGGCCACAACTACATCAAGGAGTTCGTCGAGGGCGGCGAGGGCGGCATCCGAATCCTATAGAGGTCGCCACCGTCCTGGCTGAGCACCTTGGGCCAGCGGGACAGCCAGGCATCGTTGACGCGGTAGGTGCCCCGCTCGATGGGAGACACCCACAGGTAGTTGACGTGGTACTTCTGCAGCAAGGCGTCAGCCTCGGGTCGCCCCTCGTAGATGGCCTGGATGTCCGCCTTGCGTTGGTCGTCAGGAAAGCCCCGCAAGTTGACGTTGACGGCATAGATGCACAGGACGCCCGCCAGTTGCATGGCGCTTCGACCCACCATGGAGCGGAGCACGACCGGCTGAGGCGGCACTGCTTTGCGCACCGCCGTGGCCTGGCGCACCTGGGGCGCGGTGAAGACTTCCGTGGTGCGAAAGCCGCCCACCACCCCCAGGACCCCCATGCCCCCGCTTAGACACAGCGCCAACCCGAGCACGATGCCGTACCTTCGGGCGGTCACGAAGTCGGCCACCCACGGCACCGACAAGACGAACCATGGATTGAGGATCTTCATGTTGTCCATGAGCTGAGGCGAGATGCGAAACAGGTTGGCGATGACGAACAGCATCGCCACGGGCACGTAGAAAAGCCGTTTGCTGGCATTCCCCGTCCGCCACAGGGCGAAGAGCAGCACGGGAATGAAGAGGCCCAGGTTGTCGATCCACAACAGCACCCAGCCGTTGGTCTGCATCCAGCCCGGCTCCCACGCAAAAAACGTGCCCAGGTTCATGCCCCTGAACCAGGGCATCTGCGGCGCCGCCAGCACCCCGGTCACGCCCAGGTAGATGGCCCAGGCCCGCACGTCGCGAAAGAGCAGGCTCTCCAGCACGGCCAGCCCGACCAGCACCACCATGGAGTAGCTGTGGGCGAACGGGCAGCAGGCGGTGAGCACGCCCGCCACCGCCATGGCAGCGCCCCGTTGTCTGGGCGGAAGCGGTCGGGCCTGCCACCAGATGGTCACCACCAGCACCACGATGGGAAACCCGAAGAGAAAGCTCCGTTGATTGATCAGGTACTGGGTCAGCAGGTTGCCGAACCAGAAGGGGCCCCCATAGGTCGGGTCCACTCGCAGGTGCTCGTACAGGGGACCGGGCGCGATGAGCAGCCAAAGCCCCCCCAGGCCGCCGTTCAAAAGCGCCAGCCAAGAGGCGGCGAGAGCGGCCGATAGCCGCTCGGTGAACGCCAGGGTCAAGCCGTGCAGAAGGCAGCACAGCGAGAACGTGAGGACAAACCATTGGGCCGGGAAGGCCGCCGTCACGTCCAGGCCCAACGGCCACAGGGTGGCCGCCTCGAAATCCGCTAGAAACGGATATGCCAGGTGCTGGTCGGCGAACTCTGGATCGTGCGGCGGGTAGTTTCCGCCCCAGGCAAAGCTCCCGTAGAACTGCATGTGCACCGGCAGGTCAAAGAGGCACGAGTCGCTGTTGGTGTAGATCGCCGGCGTCGTCTCATGCGGCGGCACACGTTCGAAGACCGTCCCATGGAAGAAGACCCCGAGGAGGACGGCCAGCGCCCCCAGGTTGAGCGCGGCTGGCTTGAAGTCCTGAGGCTCGCCCGCGACGATGGCGCGCCAGCGCCCGGGCAGCGCCGCCAGCGGCAAGCATGACAAAACCAGGGCCAGCACCATGTGTCCTGCGGTCATGCCCATGAGGGCCGCCACGGCATAGGCGACTATTGAATACAGCAACTGGCCGACCAGGATGCCGGCCCCCAACCGCTGCACCTGCCCCATGGGAAAGGGCCACCAGGTCGTGATCACCAGCCCGCTCAGCGACACCAGGCCCAGCACCAGGACGGCGGCCCACACGCACACGCCTTTACGGTGACAGGGCAGGGGTTCCTTCAGCCCGACCGAAACCGAAGCCCGTGCTGGCCGTCTGCGCGGTCCTGGTGCTGGCGGTGGTCGCCGGGGTCGGCGTCACCCGCGCCTACCTGCCGGACCCCGATGCATGGACCCTCCTGGTGGGCGGCGCGGTGACCGGCACCGTGCTGTTCCATGTCATCGGACTGGCGACCGCCTGGGTGTGGGGGCTGGGAGGCCTGAGCACCGGTCTCACGCTGGGGGGTCTGGCGGCCCTCACCCCGGGGGCTCGGGGCGCGTGGCGGTGGTCGCGACCCTCCCCGGCGGCCCTGGTCTCAGCCGTCGGCGTGATGGCGCTGTGTGCCTGGCTAGGTTCGTCCAGCGTTTATCACGATGCAGCCTCGAATATCTGCAGCTTCAGCAACAACGACTACGATCTCCCGCTGCATATCGGATTGACCGAGTCGTTCTATCGACAACAGAACTTCCCACCGCAGGATATCGACTATGGCGGAGTGCGTCTGGCCTACCACTTCCTGGTAGACTTCGGCACCGCCCAGTGGCGATGGCTGGGACTGGAGCTGGTGCCCGCCCTCCAATTCGACAACATCTGGGGGTTATGGCTCACCGTGGCGGCCATGGCCTGGTGGACCAGGCAGTGGACGGCCGATGGGCGAGCGGCCAGCCTCGCGCCCTGGCTGCTCCTGCTGGGCGGCGGCACCAGCATCGTCCTGCTCTGGGACGAGAGCGGTGGGCAATGGTCGCGCCTGGTTCGTCTGTTGGGTCACTTGCGACACGGTTACACGCTGTGGGACGACTGGCGGTGGCCCAACGCGATCGCCCTCATCCTGACGCAACGGCCCTGGCTCCTCGCGCTGCCCCTCTTGTTGTGGATCGTGGGCACGTGGTGGATCGCCTTGCGAGCGGAACCGGACCGGCAGACTCGGATCGCCGTGGCCGCCGGGCTCTTGACCGGCGGGCTGCCGCTGGCCCACGTCTACTGCAGCCTCATCCTGCTGGCCGCCGCCGCCATGCTGGCGTGGCTGTTACCTTGTCGGCGCCTGTGGCGTGTCTACCTGGGCACGGCCGTGCTCGCGGTCATCCTCCCTCTCGGCTGGCTGCTGTGGAACCCGAACCTGCATCCCCGCCATCTGGGATGGGCCCCCGGATGGGACGCTCGGGGCGAAGACCCCATTACCTTCTGGTGGCACAACCTGGGGCTCATGCCCATCTGCATGCTCTTCGCCCTGCGCCGCCTGCCTTCTCTGGGACGGTTCATCTTGCCCTTCGCGCTGCTCTTCCTGGCCGGAAACCTGTTCCAGGTGGCGCCGTGGATGTGGGACAACATCAAGCTCCTCTTTCCCTGCTTCGCAGTGGCCGTGCCTTTGGTGGCCATGGCGACCGCAGCGCTCAGCCGCCAGGCACGCTACGGCCCGGCCGCCGCCGCCCTGCTGGGGCTCTTGCTGATCATGTCGGGCAGCGTGGAATGCTGGCGTGTCGGCAGTCGGGAAACCCAGGACTGCCTGTATCGAAAGCAGGACGTCGAAGCTGCCGAAGCCATGAGTGCCGTGCTCCCCCCCCGGTCGGTCGTGGTCCACCGGCCGGACGTCCACAGCGTCATGTACCTGTGTGGCACGCTTGGCATCGTGGGCCTGCGCAACGTTCTGGAGAATCGAGGCCTGGACCCGGAACCCCGCACTGCCGATGTCGGACGCATCTACGAGGGCGATGTGGCCCGGGCGCAGAAATACGGCGCCGGATGGATTCTGGAATACCCCCCGTATCGAGTGGTGCTGCCGGGCTGCCAGGCGGTGGTCACGACCTCCGACCTCCGGCTCCTGAAGATCGTCCGGTGAAGCCGCTGGACCTCCCCCGCCTGGAACGCGGCCTGCTGGTGGTCGGGCTGATATTCTACTGGTGCTACCTGCCCTTCGACGTGGTCGGAGATGGCTCACTCCGCTATACTGCGCTGTCCGGGCTCCTCCAACGGGGCATGTGGCTGCCCTTGAAATACTCGCTGGTGGGTCCGCTGTTCTCGGCACCTCTGTGGTGGCTGGGCCAGGTGGTCATGGCGCCCGACTGGTGGTGCGCGCGCTACAACTTTATCCTGCTCCTGATAGCGCTGGCGGTGCTGTGGCGCCTGCCCGCGGCATGGGTCCCGGCGCGGCGCCAGTTCATGTTGCTGCTGGTGGCAGCGTCCATGTTTCCGGCCCACGTGGCCGCCTACTATGGCGAGGTGTTCACCGCCCTGACGTGTGGGCTGGGCCTGCTCTTGATCGCCCACGGGAGGACCCGCATCGGCGCCACGCTCCTGGTGTTGGGGGCCGCCAACTCGCCTTCCGTGTTGCCCGCCGCCCTGGCCGGGTTGTGGGTCTTGTATCGAAAGCCCGGCTGGTGGCTCATCTGGTTGCTGCCTGCGGCCGCCATCACCGTCTTGGAGTTCTGGCTGCACCGCGGGGTCGCCGGCTACTTCACTGGGCCGCATCACGACCCCTACCACTGGGATACGCCTTTCCTGGTCGGCTTTCCATCGCTCCTGTTGTCTCTCGGCAAGGGCCTCCTTTTCTTCTGCCCAGGGCTGATCCTGGCCTGGGCGGGCGTATCGAACGACTGGCCCCCTCGAGTGCGAGCCACGTTGCACGCCTGGATGGCCTTCACCGCAGTCCAGGTGCTGTTCTATTCGAAATGGTGGGATTGGAGCGGAGACTGGTTCTGGGGGCCTCGCTTTCTCCTCCTCGCCTGTCTGCCCGCGGCTCTCCTCCTGGCGACGGCTTTGGCCCGGAGACTCTGGCCCGCCTTGACGCTGGGCGTGCTCACCCTGTCGATGTGGGTGGGCACGACCGCCACCGTCTATCGATACATGGACATCCAACAGGCCCTGCACGGTCGCTCCTTTCCGGGGGACCTGGGCTACCTGGTCTGGTACGTCCCCCAGTATACCGTCCTGTGGCGGCCCTTCTACGTCTCTTGGCCCCTGCAGGCGAACGACTGGGCCATGATTGGCTGGTTCACCATGGTCTGGCTGGTGCTGTCGGGCCCCCTCTGGGCGGAGCTGTGGCGGCAAGCCCAGGCAGCTTTCAAGGGGCGCTTCGGGACACGGTGACGGAGCGGATGGTGACGTCGCCTTTACTGCCCAGAGCGTTGATGCGCACGTCGGCCCGGGGGTCGGCAAATTCGCCATCGGTGATGCGAAAGACATAGTGGTGCCAGCCCGGGCCGGCGTCGACCCACTGCCAGCGGGTGAAGCTGTAGCCGTTCACGCCGTCGTAACCCACGTCGAATCCGAGCGGCAGGCTGCCGCTATTGTCCTGCGCCTCGACGTCGACGTCGACCGGTTGGTGCCCATCCACGTCGTAGAGGAACGTGTCGTCGATGTCGAGGGGAAGCTCGGTGCGCCCGTGGGCCAGGTCGCTCTGCCAACCGATACCAGTCAGGCCGGCCGGATGGACGAGATGCAGTCCGGCGTCATCCGGTGTCTCCAACAGGCGAATGCTGACCAACGGGACGGTGCTGTAGTCCTTTTCGACAGAGCTGGCCGCCGGCGCGACCAGGGCCTTCGGATCGAAGTTACGCCAGTCTTCCAGAAACACGACCTCGACCTGGTGGGCCAGGCCAAGGGCGGCCGTGGCCTCGTTCGATACCCCTGAATACCACCGCTGCATGGGCGGAAGGTGGGCCAGGGGCCGCACCGTGCCTTCGGGAGGAAGGCCGTCGGGGTACAGGCCGAGCACGTCGAAGCGCAGTCCATGTCGAATCATCCTGCGAATCGGGCCGAGGTTGATTTCGCCGACCTCCGGAGCGATCAGTCGGTCGCCCGCGGGCAGGCGATCGCGGGCGCCTTCGAGCAACAGTCGGAGGTCCGCGTCGGGGCCCCGGAAATGGTGGATGTCGGATTGCTCCCACACCTGCCAGTCGTGCACGTCCTGACCGTAGCGCTGGACCAGCGCCGTCACGTAGTCGCGCCAGGCCTCCAGATCTCGAGGGCGGTTGCGGCTCCACACCTCCAGGTCGGGGTCGTCCGGGTAGAGTGACAGCCACTGAGGCGTGTAACCGAGGGTGTAGACGACATGGAGGTGGTGCTCGCGGGCGGTGCGCACCAGCAGATCGCTCCACGCCCAGTCGTAGTGGTCCTGAGTCGGCTGGATGCTGCTCCAGTCGGGCAGAATGCGCACCCACGACAGGCCCAGGGCGACCATGGCATCCATGTCCTTTTGAACCGTGGCGGCATCGGTCGGGTGCACGTCGTAAACGGCGCCGAGGGGACTGGCCACCGCCGTGCCAACCAAGAGGAGCCAGATGGCGAGCCATCGCATTTCAAGGGCTATGATGCTCACCAGTCTGCACCTTAAAACCACCGAAGACGTCGTCGGCCCGCTCAGGGCGTCGCTGCGGGGGCCGGCGTGGGTGGCCCCGCCTGTGAACGGTTGGACCAGCGTGTACCCCAGCCTGGACGACCGGCTGGCCGAAATTGCGGCGGGTTGCTCCCAGCGCCTCGGGGTGGCGGCCCTGGCCGTGACGTCCCGCGAAGATCGCTTTGACTGGAAGTTGTACGAAAGCGGCAAGCTGGTTCACGAGGGCACCGTCAGCCGAGGGAGCCCGCCGGTGTTTGAGCTGGCCAGGCTCCTGCCGTACTGCGAGCCGGGGACAACCGTCGGCACGCTCCAAGAAATTCTGGGCGAACCGCACGTCGCGGCAGTCCAGGCGGACAGAGCGCGTGCGGTCCTCGAACAGGGGATGTCCGTGTTTCGAACCCTACCGCCGGACGTGATACAGCAACTCATGGAACAGGTCCAGAAGACCCCCGGAATTCCGGCCGATCACCCGATGTTGAAAGTGTTCCAGGAAAACCCACAGGCCTTTCTCGACAAGATGGCTGAAGCCGCCTCGGCTGCGCAGGCCGAGGTCGAGGCGCAAACCCGCCAACAGACGGCCATGGAGCCCAGCATGCGCCTGCTCGGCAACACCGCCACCATCCCCGTACCCCTCGACCGCCTCGCCCGCCAGATGGGGCTGGAACAGCGCATGCCGCTCACCTACGCCCTGCTGGATGACCCGCAGGAAGAAGGCTGGCAGCACGTCATCGGGGAGGTGTAGGGCTCCTCGTCGAAATTCCGTCGTATGACCGTACGAGCCTCGTCGCTCCCTGGCAGCGCTGTCGTGACACATACCGACTGGGAGGGCTACCTCAAGATCCTGGATGCGCTTGACGGCAGCCATCTCAAGATCACCTACGACAGGGGGGTTCTGGAGCTTTTGTCGCCATCCAATCTGCACGAGAAGGTCAAGACAATCATAGGAGCTCTAGTCGAGTGCCTCCTGGAGGAGTTTGACCGGTATGGTAGCGGCGGCGGGTCCACGACGTTCCGGCGGGAACATCTGGAGAAAGGTCTCGAGCCCGACGAATGCTACTTTCTGGCCCCGTTCGAGGACGACGGGGACGAGGTCCCGGCGCCCCAACTGGCCATTGAGGTCGACGTCACTAGCAGCAGTCTGGACCGCATGGGCATCTACGCCACCCTCGGGGTTGGAGAAGTCTGGCGTTGGGAGACAGCCGGCGAGGGTCGCCTGGTCGTGTACCTCCTGACTCAACCAGGGGTATACCAGGCATCGGCCGTCAGCCGCGTTTTCCCCGACGTTCCTATGGACGTATTGCCAGAGTACGTGCGCCTTGGGCTCAAGACCCACCAGATCAAGGCAGTGCAGCAGTTTCGCGCCTGGGTTCGGCAGACTCTCAGACCTGAGGGCTCGCCGCCGGCCGAGCACTGACCGCTGAGGGCTGCAGGCTAGCCCCGTTGGGAGAGGTCTTGCTGGCCCGAGTCGGGGGCCTCTGCCACGCCGCGGCAAGGAGGAAGCCGATGAGCCCCCCCAGCCACCAGCCGTTGAACACCCGGAGGAGAGAAATCAGGAACGGGGTGTGGATGTGGGCGAACGTATCGACCACGTCGGCCTGTCCGATCGTCGCCAGCACGAGCAGCAGCCAGAGCACCGACCGCCGCATGTCGGGCACGGCCATGGCCCACATGGAGAGCAGGACGAAGGCCGGGTGGCCGATACAAAAGTCTTTGAACCGGGGGCGGGCGACGAACCAGTCCTGCAGGTGATTGCGGATGATGCGTTCGATATCCGAAGCCCCCGTCTCCGGCGTGTTGCCGGTGCGCATGATGAAGAAGATGCCGCCGCCGATGATGACCAGCAGGCCGATCATGCTGCCCACCGTGAGCGGCGTATTCCAGCCCGATCGCAACACGGCCCGGATGGAGGCCCCCTGGCGGGCCAGGGCATAGAGCAGCACGACGGCGGGCGGCACCAGCATGAGAAGCTTGATGCCGCGGAACTGGTCGATTTCCAGCATGAACGGCGTGTAGGCCAGGAGCGACGCCACCAGAAAGCCGCCCGCCAGACTGACGAGCGTCGCCCGCATGAACCACACCAGGGTCTGGATGAACGGGTTCGGACCGGGGCGGTCGAGCTGGTTCTGGAAGTCCATCATGCCCAGGCTGGCCATGCACAGAGCTCCGCCCAGCGCGGCCAGCTTGCTCCAGGTCTCGGCGTGGTGCACGGCCCCCGCGCCCAGGGCGCCCACCGCCATGACGACCGGCAAAGCCAGGAGCAGCGACCCTGGGAGGGACGGTCGGAGGTAAAGGAGCACCAACGCCGCGGCGGCCCCCACGGCCAGGTTGAGCAGAAAGGTGGGGAAGAG
>DASYBA010000019.1:0-9291 GCA_036501005.1 Candidatus Xenobia bacterium
CTCGTGGCCACCCCCGCCGAATTCCAGCATGAGCTCGCCGATGTTCGTCTTCGATGCCCGGTCGAAAATGGACTTGCCGGTGGCGAACACCGTGTTCTGCTTCTGCACGCCCCACATGAGGTGGATGGAGATGTTGCACTGTGGAAAGGTCGCATAGATGATGAAACGGTTGCCGGCATAGATGACGTCTTCCTGGCGCAGGTCGAGCACCACCAGGTTCCGATACACCGTCGAACATCGTTGGATCTGCGCCTTGAACTTCTCTTCGTGGGCAAAGTAGAGGTCGACCCGCTCCTTGACGTCCGGCAACACCAGCACCTCTTCTATCGAATGGTGACGGCAGTAGTCGATCAACTGCATCATGAGGTTGTAGTTGGAAACGGTGAAATCGTGAAACCGTCCCAGTCCGGTGCGGGCGTCCATGGTGAAGCTGAGGAGCTCCCAGCCGGTCGGGTGCAACACGTCTTCACGGGTGAACTGGGCGCTGTCGGCCTTGTCGACGGCCGCCATCATGTCGTCTGAGATGTGGGGAAATCGGGTCCGCCCGCCATAGTAGTCGTATACGACACGAGCCGCCGAGGGGGCGTGCGGATCGATGACGTGGTTGTCCGGCCGCTCGGCGACCCGAGTCATCTCGCTGGCGTGATGGTCGAAGGCCAGATGAGCCCCGCTCACGTACGGCAGGTTGGTGGTGATGTCCCGAGGGCTGATGGCGACCTTGCCATCTTGCATGTCCTTCGGATGGACGAACTTGATGTCGTCGATCATGCCGAGCTCTTTCAACAGGATGGCGCAAGCCAGACCATCGAAGTCGCTGCGGGTGACCAGGCGAAACTTGTTGTCGGTATCGGTCGGCACGACCTGAATTGTTCCGCAGCGTGCGAACCGGACCCTTTGTGGGTATAGTAACGGTGGAGGAGGACCTATCATGCTCAATCTTACCGTCCCAGAAGTTGCCTTGCTCAAGGAGATCCTGACTGAAGACCGGCATGAGCTCATGACCGAGATCAATCGAACGGACTCCCTGGAATACAAACAATCGCTGCAGGAACGCCGCCGCCTGTTGGACCACATCCTCGTGCAACTGGGCGCTGCTTCGCAGCCGCCCGTCAGTCCGCTCCCGGGGCAGGCTCAACGGCTCTAAGCTAGAAATGAACGGGCATGTTGTACACCATCCTGCCCGTTCTCAGTTCAGCCTTGATCGTGATCTGCGCTCTGGAGCACGTCTGGTTTGCCATCCTGGAGGGGTTCCTGTGGCGCAAGCCGGTGGGGCTGCGCGTCTTCAAGATGGAGGCCGAGAAGGCCAACGCGACCTGGCAGTTGGCTGCCAACCAGGGCGCCTACAACGCCATCTTCGCGCTCGGCCTCCTGTACGGTCTGTTCGCCCAGGACCTGGTGGTGAGTCACGCGTTCAAATTCTTCTTCCTCATCGCCATCGTCATCGCGGGCGTGGTGGGGGGCCTCACCGTCAACAGCCGCATCATGTATATCCAGGCGCTGCCGGCCGCGCTGGCCATGGTGATCCTCTTTATCGCCGAATCAAACAGCTAGGCGAGACGTGAAGAAGTCGACGGTCTGACGGAGGCCCGCCTCGAGGTCCGTCTGGGGCGCCCAACCGGTCGAGGTCAGCCGGCTGATGTCAGCCGTCGAGTGGCGGATCTCTCCTGCGCGCCCCGGCACGTGCTTGATTCGCGAGCGCGACCCGACCAGGTCAACGATCTTGCGGGCCAGGTCGTTGATGGTCACGCGGTGACCCCGCCCGACGTTGTAAATGCCCTCCGTCCCCGCGTGGCTGGCTGCCTGGACGTTGGCGGTCACGACGTCTTTCACGAAGATGAAGTCTCGAGTCTGCTCTCCGTCGCCATGGATGTAGAGGTCCTCGTTTTTGGCGGCGCGGGAGATGAAGATGGGAACGACCGCCGCATACTGCGACTTCGGGTCCTGCCGAGGCCCAAAGACGTTGAAGTAGCGGAGGCTGGCGGTTCCTAGCCCCCAGTGCGCCCGGTAGAGATCCAGGTAGTATTCGCCATCCAGCTTGGTGATGCCGTAGGGGCTGATGGGAGCGGGCCGCATGGCCTCGTTTTTGGGCCCCGCCGGATCGTTGCCATAGACGGCACACGTGGAGGACAGCACCACTTTGCGAACCTGGTGGAGGCGGGCCGCGTTCAATACGTTGAGCGTGCCGTGCACGTTGATGTCGACACATTCCCCGGGCTTTTCCAAGGACTCCGGCACGCTCACCATGGCGGCCAGGTGGAAAACCAGGTCGGCACCCGCCAGGACGGAAGACACCAGCCCTGCATCCGTCACGCTGCCTTCCACCAGGTCCACCTTGAGCCCGTTCAGATTGTGCCGGTAGCCGCTCCGCAACGAGTCCAGCACCGTCACCTCGACCCCCAGGGCGCAGAAGTGCTCGGCCAGATGGCTGCCGATGAACCCCGCTCCCCCCGTGATGACGACTCTACGCACGCCAGCCATGGCCGCGAGGGTTCGTGTCGGGTGGGAGGGCTCCTGTCCTAGCCGGAAGCCTGGCGGGCCATGGCATGGCGCAGGAACCACTGTGAGGCCGCCTCGGCGACGCGTTCGAGGGTGCCCGGCTCCTGGAAGAGATGCGTGGCGCCGGGCACCACCAGCAACTGCTTTTCAGCCGGCATCGCCTCGAGGGCCTGGCGGTTGAGATCCAACACGACCGGGTCCAGGCTTCCGACCAGGAGAAGGGTCGGCGCCCGCACGTGGCGGAGGGCATCCCCCGCCAGATCGGGACGACCGCCCCGGGACACGACCGCAAAGACATCCGGGTCACCCGCCGCCGCCAGCAGCGCGGCGGCCGCGCCCGTGCTGGCGCCAAAGTAGCCCAGCGGGAGTTTCGCGAAGGACTGGCGGGCGACCCACTCCCGCGCCTCGTGCAGCCGGCCGGCCAGGAAGGGAATATCGAATCGCAGGTGCCCAGTTTTCGTATCGATATGATCCTCGGTCTCGGTCAACAGATCCAGCAACAGGGTCGCCAGGCCGGCTCGTTGCAAGGCTGCCGCGACGTAGCGGTTGCGGGGGCTGAGCCGGCTGCTGCCGCTGCCGTGGGCAAAGAGGACCAGCCCCTTCGCCTCATCCGGCACAGCCAGGGTGGCCCGCAGAGTGCCCCCCGTGGAGGGCAGCGTGACCAGCCTTTCCCGGCCCGGAGAAATGAGGGGTTGTTCGTGCTTGGCGGTATCCAACAGAGCCCGAACCTCCTCGTCAGTGGGGGGGCTGAAGTCGGCATACCAGCGGCCCACGGCGTCGAACCAGTCGGGCGCTTCGAGGCAGATCAACTCGTCGGCCAGTCGCCGAAATGCATGGCACGTCTCGGGCGAGCCGACCGGGACCGCGACGATCACCTGTCGAGGTGATTGGGTCCTCACGGCTTCGAGGGCCGCCCGCATGCTGGCCCCGGTGGCCAGGCCGTCGTCGACGAGGATGACCACCCGGTCGCGCAACGACAGCGGCGGCCGATGGTCTCGATAGTAGCGCTCCCTTCTGTCGAGCTCCGCCTGCTCCCGAGCGGCGACCTGCTCCACCACCCGTTCGGTAATGCCGATGGACTGGATGACGGCGTGATTGAGACTGCGAACGTGGCCGGTGGCGATGGCCCCCATGGCCAGCTCCTCCTGGCCCGGGACGCCCAGTTTTCGCACCACGAAGACGTCCAGCGGCGCCCGCAGACCTCGAGCCACCTCGTAGGCAACCGGCATGCCCCCGCGAGGCAATCCCAACACGACCACGTCGGAGCGGCCCCGCCACTCGGCCAGACGCTGGGCCAGGAGGCGTCCCGCTTCTCGTCGATCCTCGTAGATGACCATGTCGTTCCTCCTCCTTACATGGAGGTCTTACCCCAGGCCGCCCACCGGCACACCGTCCGCCCCCAGGGGACGTGGACGGCGGCTCAGGGCTGGAGGACGATGCTCAGCACCGGCTCACCTCCCCATCATGTGCAGCCAATCTTGCAGCGTCGGCACCTGCAGATACCGGTTGAGGCGTTTCTCCTCGCCCATGGTGCTCGACTTGCCCCCGTAGTTGTGGCCCGGGTAGAGCACCACGTCATCGGGCAGCTTGGCCAGCTTCTGCGTCAAGGACTCGTACATGGCCGCCGGGTCGGCGCCCGGCAGGTCCACTCGGCCACACCCCTGGATGAAGAGCGTGTCACCCGAGACCAGCCGCTTGTCCTCCACCAGGAAGCACTGGCTGCCGGGCGTGTGGCCCGGCGTGTGGATGAAGCGCACCACCACGTCGCCCACCTGCACCGTCTCGCCCGACTCCACCAGCGTCAGGTCCGTATCGGACAATCCGGTCACGAACTTGATGCCCTGCGCTTCGTTCTTGTTGGCGTAGATGCGCATGGGAGCCAGCTTCAAAAGGGTCGGCAACCCCTCGATGGTGAGGTTCATCATCGGCATCATGCTGCCGCCAATGTGATCGGGATGGAAATGGGTCACCAAAGCCCCGACCAGCTTGTAGCCCTCGCTCTGGGCCGTGTCGATGACCTGTTGGACGTCCCAGGCCGGGTCTACCACCAGCGCTTCCCGCGTCCGCTGGCTGCCGATAAAGTAGGCATAGTTGGCCATGCTCCCCAGCGGAAGCTGCTTGAAGAAAAGATCGCTTGACATGGCGCCCAGGTTCTCCCCGGCAGGGCGCCAGGACCTGCCCGAACCAGCGGCGGCCGTCAAGGCCGCCGCTTGGACGATTCTATAGGGTAGACAGACAGGTACAACCCGTGTTCTGCGCGCACCCCTGGCAACAAAAGTCCTCGCTGCCTTGGGTGAAGCCGCTATCGCTCTTCCAGTCTTCCCGGGTCAGTCCACAACGGGGGCAAGTCAGTGTCATGATGATCTAGGCCTCCTCCCCGTCCTTGTACCCACCGTGCCACGGCGTCGAACCGCCCGCTCGCCATCCAGAATACGAAGTGACAACTATTGATTTCTGTCACCTGACCTGCTAGGCTTCTTGGCATGACCGAAGCCGTTCTCACGCCTGATCGCATCCTCGACGCGACCGAAGAGTGCCTGCGCCGCTATGGCCCGCAGAAGACCACCGTGGTAGACGTGGCCAAAGCCCTGGACGTCAGCCACGGTGCCATCTACCGCCACTATCCCAGCAAGGAGGCCTTGCGAGAGGCGGTCGTCCGCCGCTGGTTGTTTCACGTGGAAGGCCCCTTGCAGCTCCTGGCCGAGGCGCCCGGCGACCCGGTCGACCGCTTGCGCCGCTGGCTCAACCACCTCATCCACACCAAGCGGGAGAAGGTGCTGCAAGAGCCGGGCCTGTTCGAGACCTACTGCTCCTTCGTCAGGGATCTGCGCAACATCCACGAGGTCATCCAGCGCCATATTGACGTGCTCAAAGGGCAACTGGTGCACATCATCGAGGACGGCATGCAGTGCGGTCTCTTTCACGTCGACTCGCCGACCCGCGCCGCGACCGCCGTTTTCAGCGCCACGGCCCGCTTTCACCACCCTGCGCACGCGCACGAATGGCACGACCGGGCCAACATCGATGCCGACTACGAGGCCGTCCTGGACCTGCTGCTGGCCGGCCTGGGCCTGGCGAAGGAGCACCGCCTTGCGTAAACTCTGGCTGGTCCTGGTGGTGTTGGTCGCCGGCATCATTGCGTTGCGAAGCCGGGCCGCCGTCTCCGTGCCCGCCCCGGCCGCCTCCACGCCGTCGACCGCGGTGACCGTGCGACAACCCACGTCCCGCCGCGTGCCCCAGACCCTCTCCCTGACCGGCACGGTGTCCGCTCGCGACGAGCTGTCCGTCGGGTCCGAAGTGAGCGGCTTGCGTCTCGAGCAGGTGCTCGTCGACGAGGGCGACCGGGTGCAGCGAGGCCAGGTCCTGGCGGTGCTGGACGCCTCTGTCTTGCGGGCCCAGTTGCGGCAGGCCCGGGCGCGCCTGGCGGAGAGCCAGGCCACCCTGCATAAGGCTTATCAACCCAACCGACCGCAAGACGTGGCCGGGTTGGAACACGGCGTGGCCCAGGCCGGAGACATGCTGGCCCAGGCGCGCGATACCCTGGATCAGGCCCGCATCACCGCTCGCACCGCCGAGCTCAACCGGCAGCGCTACACCGAGCTTCTGCGGCAAGCCTACGTGACGCGCCAGGAGTTCGAAAACCGGTCGATGGAAGCGGATCGGGACGAGTCCGCGGTGCGAGCGGCTGAACACCAGGTCCTGGCCGCCCGGGCCACCGCGCAACAAGCCCAGGATCGGCTTTCCCTGGCGAAAGCCGGCGGCCGCCAGGAGGATGTCGAGTTGGCCGGGGCCAGCACGGAGGAGGCGGCCGGTGCCGTTCAACAGTTGCAAGCGCAGATCGACCAGACCATCATCCGAGCGCCTGACGACGGTCTCATCGAGCGGCGGGACGCCCACCTGGGCGACATCACCTCGCCCGGCAAGACCCTCTTCCTGTTGGCCCGCAAAAGCCTGTTGGAGCTCCGCGCCGAAGTTCCGGAATCCGACCTCACCCGCATTCGCCTCGGCCAGGAAGTCGAGGTGGCGTCTGCCAGCCGACGCAGCCGGGGCCGGGTGTGGCTCATCACCCCAAGCATCGACGCCACGACGCGGTTGGGGACGGCCCGAGTGGCCCTGCCGGGCAACGTGGGCCTGATGCCCGGCATGTTTGTGCACGCCCAACTCCAACTAGGAACCCTTGACGCCCTGGTGGTACCGGCCGATGCTGTGCAGGGCTCGGCCGAACAGCCTTTCGTGTACCTGCTCGACGGGAGCCAGGCTCGGCGCCACCCGGTGGTGTTGGGGCAGCGCTTCAGTGACGACGTCCAGGTGCTGTCGGGCCTCACCGCGCACGATGCGGTCATCGTCGCCGGCGCGGCCTTCCTCACGGACGGCGATACCGTCCACCCCAGCGCCCCATGAACTGGAACATCTCGGCCTGGTCCATCCGCCAGCCGGTGCCGTCCATCATCCTCTTCCTCATCCTCACCATCCTGGGGACGGGATCGTTCTACATGCTCGGCATCGACCTGACGCCCAACATTGACGATCCCATCGTCAACGTGATCGTATCGGAAGTGGGCGCGGCCCCTTCCGAGCTGGAAACCCAGGTGACGCGCAAGATTGAAGATGCGGTCGCCGGGCTGGGCCACATCAAGCACATCATGTCGACCGTGACGGAAGGCACCTCCTCGACGACCATCCAGTTCGAACTGGGCACCGATACCAACCGGGCCGTCAACGACGTGCGAGACGCGGTCACCCGTATTCGAACCCAGTTGCCCGGCACCATCAACGGCGACCCCATCGTCCAACGGGTCGACTTTGCCGGCGGCGCCTTCGCCACCTGGTCGGTATCGTCGCCGCGGCGCACGGTCGGCGAGCTGAGCTGGCTGATCGACAACGACGTCTCCCGCACTTTGATGGGCGTGGCCGGCGTCGGCCAGGTGCAGCGAGCCGGGGGCTCCGATCGAGAGATCCACGTCGATCTGGATCCGACCCGCCTGGAAGCCCTGGGTCTGACGGTCGATGGGGTGAACAGTCAGATCCGGTCCCTCAACGTAAACATGCCGGGGGGCCGCATGGACCTCCACGGCAGCGAACAGTCGGTGCGCACGCTAGGCAGCGCGGCCACGGTGGAATCGCTACGGGCCCTGCGAATCGCCTTGCCGACCGGGGGGTGGGCCCGACTCGATACGCTGGGCACCGTGCAGGACACCCAGGCCGAACCCCGCCAGGCGGCCATGTTGGACGGGCAGCCCGTGGTGGCTTTCTCGGTGGTGCGAAGCACCGGCAGCAACATGGTCGACGTGGAACGCCAAGTCGATGCCCGCCTCTCCGACCTCGGCAAGACTTTGCCGCCCGACGTATCGATCAAAAAGATTCGAACCAGCTCGACGTACGTCATGGCATCGTATCATGCGTCGTTTGACGCCCTGGTCATCGGTGCCGCTCTCGCCGTCCTGGTCATCTGGCTTTTCTTGCGAGACGTGCGGGCCGCGCTCATTTCGGCCCTGGCCATGCCGCTCTCCATCATTCCAACCTTCGCCTACATGAAGTGGGCCGACTTCACTCTCAACAACATGTCGCTGCTGGGTTTGTCTCTCGTCATCGGCATCCTGGTCGACGATGCCATTGTCGAAATCGAGAACATCGTCCGACACATCCACATGGGCAAGAAGCCGTATCGAGCCGCGCTGGAGGCAGCCGACGAAATCGGCCTGGCGGTGGTGGCGACGACCTTTGCCATCATCGTGGTGTTCGTACCGGTGGCCTTCATGGGGGGCATTCCCGGCCAGTTTTTTCGCCAGTTCGGTTTGACCGTCGCGGTGGCCGTCTTCTTCTCGCTGGTGGTGGCTCGACTGGTCACCCCCATGATGGCAGCGTTCTGGATGCGGGCGCCGGAACACGAGGAGCGGCCCGGCTCCATCATGGCGTTCTACGAAGGGTTGCTCGGCCGGGCCTTGCGATACCGGTTGGTGACGGTCGGGGCCGGCGTCGGGTTTTTCGTGCTGAGCCTGCTGCTCTTCGCCCGCATGCCGACCGACCTGTTCGCACATGAGGATCGGGGCGAGACCGCCGTCACGGTCGAACTGCCGCCGAGCGCTTCGCTGGCCGCCACCACGTCCGTGACCGCCCGCGTCGCGGCCATGCTGCAAAAGCAGCCGGAAGTCCAGACGGTGTTGGCGGTCGTCGGCACGCCCGTCAGCAACGGCCTGGGCCAGAGTGGTACGGCCGGCGCCGTCAATACCGCCACCATCTACGTTACGTTTGTGCCCCGTAATCAGCGGGCGGCATCGCAGCAAGAGTTCGAAATTCGCATGCGGCCGGCCGTTCAGTCCATCCCGGGCAGTCGGGTGACGTTCGGCATGGCTCAGGGCGGACCGGGCGGAAACCTGTCCATCCTGCTGGCCAGCGATCGTCCGGACGAGCTGGTCCCATCGGCCGAGAGCCTGTTGCGCGACATGCGGCGTATCCCGGGCCTGTCGGACGTCAAGTCGAGCGCGGCGCTGCGCCGGCAAGAAGTCCTGGTCATTCCCGATACGGCCCTGGCGGCCCAGCAGAACGTGTCTGTCGAAAGCATCTCTCGCACGGCCTCCATCGCCACCCTGGGCGATATCGATCAGAACCTGCCCAAGTTCGACCTGCCCAATCGACAGATCAACATCCGAGTCGAACTGGACCCCAGCCATCGCCAGAATCTCGACCTCGTCCGGTCCCTCAAGCTGATGACGGCCAGCGGCAAACTCGTGCCCTTGGATACGGTGGCCAAGGTGGAGGTGGGCACCGGCCCCTCCCAGATCGATCGCTTCGATC
>DASYBA010000020.1:0-1611 GCA_036501005.1 Candidatus Xenobia bacterium
GACAGCGCTCACCGGTGGGTAGAGTGGCCTCCCAGGTCTGCCCGGCCTCGCCCTCGTCGGTCAGCAGGTGGGCGCCGGTCAGGGAGCCCTGCTTGAAGACGGCGATGGGCTCGAAGGTCCCGTCCCGGTGGTGAATCACCATGACGTCGACCTCGACGGCGGGCGTCCCGGTGTTGACCACGGCCGGCGGCTCGGCGGGCGGAGCCGGCGCCAGCCACGCGGACGCCTGCCGGGCCAGCTCCAGGGCCACCAGCTCGGCCTGAACGCCCCGCAGGCGTTTCCCCAGACGGTCGACCAGCAGCACCCGGGCGGTGATGGCGCTGTCGAAGTCTTCCGGCCGGGCCCTCATGACCGACCCCCGTGCAGCACCTGCAGAGGCGGTCGCCGGGACACTTCCCACCCGCACCCCTCGCCGCGGGTCCGGCGCAACCACCAGGTCTCCCCGGTCTCCGAAACGCACTCGTAGAGGGTGTAGCAAGGCGTCCTGGTCACGCACCTGGCGCTGTCAATCCAGACACAGCCGTTTGCGTCCACGAAGCCGACGGGCCACATCAAAGCGCCCTGCTGCTTGGTGTAGACGATCGGATCATCTACCGAGTCGGACCGCATCGGCTGAGGGCTCATCGAACACCGCCCTTCCGCCGCCGGGCCGCGTGAGCCATAGCGACGGCGTCCATTTCCAGGTCCCAGACCTTCACGCCCGCCACCTTCAACTGGCCTTCGATGCGGTCGTCATCGGTGAACAGGTTGAAGGTGAGGTGACCCTCACGGTCGCAGAATGAAACGGTCGGCCAGTGGTTGTCACCTTTTTCGTTGCACTCGAGGCCGAGTTCAATACGGCAGGTGCCCGCAGGATCGAACATTCGCAGCATGGGCATGGTGTGGTCGCCGATGGCCAGCTCCATCCGCGGGCTGCCGTCGGGGGCGGTCAAGACCAGACGCTGGGCGGTCAGGGTGACGGGTTCGGCGGGTGTCGTCTTGCGTTTCATCGCCCCACCTCTGCGTTCAACCGAACACAGGCCTGGCCGTTCCGCACGGCCAATCCGATGCACTCATCTCCATCCCCATCGTACAGGTCAATGTTTGCCCCATGGTCCCCGACCCCAATACTGATGGCGGCCTCGCATTGTGGGCTCGGACCCGTCATGAAGATGGACGGCGAAGGATCTCCCACTGATACTTCATCGATGTGAAGGTTCACTCGCTGGTGGCCGCCCTGGTCGAACAGCGAGATGCTTGGGGCGCCCGCCTGGCCAAGATCGAGTACGAGGCGATTCTGGCCGTTGATATCGATGAGCGTGATGGACGGACCATCCGGATTGGTCCCGGTCAGCCTGATGCAGGGGCGCCCCTGGGGGTCGACGATAACCAGCTCCGTGGTCACGATGGGCGCCGGCACGGCGGCCGCCTCCGTCTTGGGTGTGCCTGTGTTCTTTGCCATGGTGTGTCCTTTCGTTTGTTTCTAATATGCGGGAACAGGGCTACCGTCGCCGGCAGGCCAGAAGTCGGTGGCTCAGCCCTGGGGCTGCTCCCGGGCCGTCGTCAGCCAGGCTTGGTAGTCCTCGGCCAGCCCCTGGTAGGCTCTGGCCAGGTCGCAAGCCTCCTGGGCGG
>DASYBA010000021.1:0-4270 GCA_036501005.1 Candidatus Xenobia bacterium
CGGCCAGGGTGCGGCCATCGTCGCCGGTCTCGCCGGCAAAGCCCCGCCACGTGGCCCGCCAGACCCACAAGTCGACGTCTTTGGGAAAGTGGGCCAACGCCCCGCACAGGGCGTAGAGAAACTCGTCGCTGCGCTTCTGGAGTTGGAGCACCCGCAAGGTGCAGTACCAGATCTCGTTCTGGTTGCCGGCCGCCTTGGCCAGCGACAGCGCCTTCTCCGCCACCGGCAGCGGCAGGTGCGAGCCCCCGCAACTGAAGCTCAGCCCCCAGTACGCCATGGCACACTTCGGATCGAGCTTGATGGCGGCTTCGAAGGCCTGCTGCGCGTCGGGATACACGTAAGCGTAGAGGCAGCACATGCCCTGTTCGAAGTACGCCCGCACCTTCGGATCGGCGGTGTCGATCGGGTGGTGTACCTGGCCCAGGCCCCCGAACAGCTTGGGAGGCTTGGCGGATACGTGGACGGTCTCGCCCGGGCCGCAAGCGATGTGCGGCAAGGGAAGGTTGGGGGGCGTCCATCGCTGTGCCAGGGGGTGGTTCGGGTTGAGGTTGAGGGCGGCGATGAAATAGGGGGCAGCCTTCACCGGATTGTCTTCCAGCTCGCCTCGCAGCACGTACAGGTCGGCGTTGTCGGGATACAGGGCGATGCCCGTTTCAGCCTTGCGATGCGCTTCGTCCCAGCCGCGGGTGCCCTCGGTCTGGTCGGTGGCGGCCTGCATGCGAGACTCCCACGAGCGGATGAGCCAGGCCTGTGCATCCGGAACAAGCTGTATGTTGGCCACGGCCAGTTTGCACTCTTCCGCCGCTTCCGGGGTGCGACCGGCCCGCATCAGGGCCCGGCTCAGCATGAGGTGCGGCATGGGGTTGGTCGGGTCCAGGCGGGCCGCCTGCTGGAATTCGGCGATGGCAGCCTCGTTGTGGCGCACGTAGTATTGGACGTAGCCATCCTGATACAACTGGGTCGCGCTCTTCGGACTGGTGGTGGCGCCCAGTGGGGGAGTGAGAAGGATGGCAAACGCCAGTGGCAACAGCGACTTAAGGATCTTCATGGCAAGCTCCCCTTATTGGTGCTGTCGCGTGGGAACCCTGCTGAACCTTTACTGGCAGGCGGCCGTAGTAAGGCAGGACGTCAGCATCGACGTCGGTCGACGAGGATGAGGAGCATCGCGGCCAGCGCCGCCATGGGAAGCCGTTCGGCCTGCGGATCGATTTCCGGAGCGGTACTGGAGGGTTGTGTGATGGTGATCTGAGGGATCATGCTGGCGAGTGACGGGCCATCCCCCGCGCCTGTCCTCAGGTAGTCTGCGCCCAGCGTCAAGTCGAACGACAGCTTCACGGTCGAGCGGGTCGGCGTGAACACGAAGCTAAAACAATCGATGCACGACCCAGTGCCGTCACTGAGGAAAAATGAACACTCCCTCCCGCCATCGTTCTGCTGAAAGGCAGAAACCTGCAGAAAACAGAGTTTCCCTTGGACCCCATTGAAGGAGAAACAGGTTCCCACGGTAGCGTCCGCGCCACTTGGCAACGTTCCCGCATTGACACATCTGCACAGGCAGAAGCTGAGCGCTTTAAAGTGGAGGGTGGCTGGCACGCACTTCGTGAAACCTGTAATGCACTGTTTCACGCCCAGCCGCAAGGTGGTGCAGTGCTGACCACAGCCTCCCGCTGCTTGCGAGAGCGTGAAGCGCGGTGCAGGCGGATTGGTGACACACACCGTGGCGGGATGGCTCGGACAGGCATTGCAGTTGACGATGGTCAGGCAGCCGCCACCGAACGTGGGGGACCAGCAGCAGTAGTGCCAGCTCAACGGACACCCAGGCGTTCCCTGCGAACCGCTTTGGAACGTCCCATTGAAGCCAGAGAGGAGTGGGCCAGCCGCGGCGGGACGCATCAGGCACCAGGCCAGCACCAGTAACAGTTCGATACGGAAGCGGTTCACATGTCTCCCCACACTTGAATTTTTTCATCATAAGCGAGGACCCCGGCCGTTGCAAGCAGGCGACCAGGAGAATGGGATTGCCCGCCCCGTGGCCTGCCCGGGCCCAGAGGGATAAGGGTGGGGTGGTCGAACAGGGCCGCCCGGAGAGGGCGAGGGGAGGTGGACCGTCATGTGGCCAGGCCTCAAGCACGCCAACAATCTCATCGGCGTGCTGATCCTCCTGCTCGCCATCGGCTACAACATCCTGCGGGCCCGGCAGGGGCGGAAAATGTTCATCCGGCGCCTGGCCGGACTGCAGGCGGTGGAAGAAGCCGTGGGGCGGGCCACCGAGATGGGCAAGCCCATCTTGTACCTGCCCGGCATGCTGGACGTCGACCAGCCGTCCACCCTGGCAGCCTTGTCCATCCTTGGCCACGTATCCCGCAAGGCCGCTGAATACGACACGCCCATCCTGGTGCCGTGCCGCTTTGCCGTGACCATGAGCACGGCGCAGGAGGTGGTGCGCGAGGCGCATCTGTCGGCTGGGCGGCCGGACAGCTTCAATCGAGACAACGTTCGATACATCACCGAAGACCAGTTCGGTTACGTGGCTTCGGTCGACGGCACCATGCTGCGGGAGCGGCCGGCCGCCAACTTCTTCATGGGCTACTACTATGCCGAATCCCTGGTGCTGGCGGAAACCGGCCATTCGACCGGCGCCATCCAGATCGCCGGCACCGATGCCACCCCCCAGTTGCCCTTCTTTGTGGCAGCATGTGACTATACGCTCATCGGCGAGGAGCTCTACGCCGCCTCGGCCTACCTGTCGCAGGACCCGCAGCAGGTCGGCAGCCTCAAGGGCCAGGACTTCGGCAAGTTCCTCATCATGGTCATCATGCTCGTCTGCAGCCTTTTGTTCTCGTTTCATGTCGACATCGTGAAGGCTTGGTTCAAGATCGGATGAAACGGACCGTCCCTCTCGTCATCACGTTCTTGAGCGGGCTGGTCATGATCGTGCCGTACTATGTGTCGGGCCTGGAAGGCGCCCAGGACGTCTTCCTCGACTGGTACAAGATCATCTCCGTGTTCGCCTATGTGCTGGGCGTCTCCAGCCTGGTCATGGTCAACGGCCAGAAGATCGTCCGCAAGTCGGCCGGCTGGGGCTACAATGCCGTGCTGCTGGTCAGTCTGGTGGTCACTCTGGGCTTCGGCATCGCCGGCAATTTCGAACAGGGCACCCTGTCGTATTATATCTTTCAATACGTGTTCAATCCCCTGTCGGCCACCATGTTCTCGCTCTTGGCTTTCTTCATCGCCTCGGCCGCGTTTCGGGCCTTCAAGGCCAAGACGGTGGAAGCGACCCTGCTGTTGACCTCCGCCATCTTCGTCATGATCGGGCGGGTGCCGCCGGGTGAGATGCTATGGCAGCATCTGCCGTGGCTGAACCAGTGGCGGCTGGGAGACATCATCGATACGTGGGTCATGGGTACCTTCAATGCGGCCGGTCAACGGGCCATCCTGATCGGCTCCTCTATCGGCCTGATTTCGATATCGCTCAAGATCCTATTGGGCGTGGAACGTTCCTACCTGGGGGGCGACGAGTCGTGATCGAGGTTCTGCGGCGCCTCGATCGCCGCACCATCTACGTCATCATGGCCCTGTCCGTCATCTTGCCGCTGCTGCACCCCATCCGCCTGCCGGTGACCCCGTCCGTCCCCGTCATCGAAACGTTCAACTTTGTCGAAAAGATACCCGTCGGGGGCACCATCCTGCTGAGCTTCGATTACGGCCCGTCGACGGCCGTAGAGCTGGACCCGGTGGCGAAGAGCATTCTCCAGCAATGCTTCCGACGGGGGGTGCGGGTCATCGGCATGACGCTCCTGGCGGACGGTCGCCCCTTCCTCGATCGCAACATGGCCGAGGTGGCCAAGGCCTTCGGCAAGACCGAGGGCACCGACTGGGTCGACCTGGGCTTCCAGCTCGGCGGCTTCACCGTCATCAAGAGCCTGGGCAACGGCTTTGCCCAGGCCTTCCCTACCGACCGGCACGGCCATCAGACGACTGCGCTGCCGCTCATGCAGCAAGTGCACGACTATCGCGACGTGGCCCTGGTCATGAGTTTGAGCGCGGCCGACCCGGGCATCCGAGACTGGATCAAGATCATCCCCTCGGAATTCCGCCGCCCGCTGGGCTGCGCGTGCACCGCCGTCTACTTCGCCGAATTGGCGCCGTTTCTCAACTCGGGCCAGTTGATTGGGCTGGTGGGGGGCCTGCGGGGCGCGGCCGAATACGAAAAGCTGGTGGGCATACCCGGCACCGCCACCCAGGACATGGACGCCCAGTCGCTGGC
>DASYBA010000022.1:0-2891 GCA_036501005.1 Candidatus Xenobia bacterium
GAGCGTCATCTACAACGGCGTCTCTCTAAAGGACTTCGACAACGTGCAGCCACATTGGCATCCGAAGCCCTACGTCCTGGGGATCGGCCGTTTTGTTCTCCAGAAAGGATTCGATACCCTCATCAAAGCGTGCGAACCCCACGACCTCATCCTGGCGGGGGCGGGCCCCGAGGAAGAAGCCCTCCGCCTCATCGCTCCCCCCAACGTCCACTTCGTGGGTCGGGCCGACCGGGCCCGCGCCGTCTCCCTCTTCAAAGGCTGCGCCATGTTCGTGCTGCCCTCCCGCCACGAGCCCCAGGGCATCGTCACCCTCGAAGCCATGGCTGCGGGTCGTCCCGTCATCGCCACCCGTGTCGGAGGCGTGCCCGAAATCGTCGAAAACCATGGCCTGCTCGTCCCCGCGGGCGATCCAGTGGCCCTCAAAGAGGCCATTACCACCCTCATGAACGATCCCGATCTCTCCGCCCGACTGGCCGCCGCCGGTCGTCAACGTGCCGAGCAGTTCGACTGGAACGCCGTCACCGACCAGTACGAAGCCCTCTATCGAGACGTGAAAATTCCCGCATGAAGATCGCCATCCTCTCCCTCTACCTGCCCAGCGGCAGCAAGATCGGCGTGGGCTACCAGGTGCACTACCTGGCCAACGCCCTCACTCGCCGGGGTCACGACGTCACCGTTTACTCGCAGTCCGGCCCTCCCGACGACGCGCGGTATCCGGTGGTCGTCCCCCCCATCCGACGCCATCTCCGCACCTTTCGGTTCGCCTGGGACCTGCGCGCCTACGACTTCTCCCGCTACGACGTCGTGCACGCTTGCGGCGACGACTGGTTCCTGTGGGGCAAGCCCCGGCGTCGCCTGGTGCACACCTACATGGGGTCGTGCCTGGCCGAAATGTTCCACGCCTCGGCCGGCCGCGAGAAGCTTCGCATGGCCGCCCTGGCCGCCTGTGAGACGACCAGCAGCCTGCTAGCCGACTGTCGAGTGGCCATCTCCGAGAATACCCGCCGCTTCGTACCTAATATTCAATATGTGATTCCGTGCGGCATAGACATCGACGCCTTCCGGCCCAACGGTCCCCGGTCAACTGCCCCCAGCATTCTCTTCGTCGGGACCATGCACGGCCGTAAACGGGGCTATTTTCTACAGGACATTTTCATCCGCCACGTCCGACCCCATGTCCCCGACGCCGAGCTCTGGATGGTCTGCGAAGAGCCCGCGGAAGGCCCCGGCATCGTGTCCCACGGCCGTGTCGGCCTCGACCATCTGATCCGTCTCTATCGGCAAGCCTGGGTCTTCTGTCTGCCCAGCACCTACGAGGGTTTCGGCGTGCCCTATATCGAAGCCATGGCGGCCGGTGCCGTGGTGGTGGCGAGCCCCAATCTGGGCGCCAAGGAGGTCACCGGGGACGGTCGCTTTGGCCTCTTGGCGGCCGATCACCAGTTGGCAGAAATGCTTACCCGCACGCTGCAAGACGAGCCGTTGCGGCACCACTATCAAACGGCCGGCCTGGCCCACGCCCGAGACTACGGCTGGGAGCGGGTCTGCCAGGAGTACGAGCAGGTGTATGCGGGGGATGAACCCGAAGCGAATCCTAGCACGACCAAGGAGATGATCCCATGAGCACCGAGACCAAGAAGTTCACCCCGCAGATGACCGTCGGCGACGCACTGGCGCTGCATCCGGAGGCCGGCATGATTTTCGCCAGCTACCACCTGGGCGGCTGTTCCCACTGCGCCATCGGCGAAGACGAGGTCCTGTCCGACGTCTGCATGAGTTACGGCATTCCGCTCGAAGACTTCATGGCAGACCTCAACAGCCTGAACGCCTGAAGGTCGCGCTCTATACCGACTCGGACGTCTTCGCCGGCACCGAGCGGCACATCCTCGACCTGGCCCTCGGCCTGCGGCCGCTGGTCGAGACGGTTCGGGTGGCCTGCCCTGGCGGGTCGCCCCTGGCTTGTCGCGCCCAGGAGCACGGCCTGCCCGTGATGGACATTCCCAAGCGGGGCCTGTTCGATAGAGCCGCGGCGACCCGACTCTCCGGGGCCCTGCAGCAGCGAGAGATCGACCTGGTACACGCCCACAACGGCCGCACGCACCTGGCCGCCGCGGCCGCCGCACGGTGGGCCGGTCGCGGCCACTGCGTCGCCACCCAGCATTTCATCCAGCCGAACCGTGAGAGCCGCCAGGGGCTGGCTGCCATGGCGACGCACGCCGTTCACGGCTGGGCGGCCTCTGCCACCTGGCGCTTCATCGCCATCTCGCAGGCGGTGGCCGAGGGCATGCGTCGACGGCGTGACGCACCGCCGGACCGCATCCGGGTCGTCCTCCACGGCATCGGGGACGACCACGAGACCCGCGAGACCGCCCGGGCCCAACTCGGCATCGACCCCCAAACCAAGCTGGTGCTGTGCCTGTCCCGCCTCGAGCCGGAGAAAGACGTCGGCACGCTCATCGACGCCATGCGCCAACTAGAAGACACAAGCTGCTGGATCGCCGGCGACGGCCAGCAACGACCGGAGCTGGAAGGCCGCGCCGGCAACGTGCGCCTGCTAGGCTTCCGCCACGATGCCCGCACCCTGATGGCCGCGTGCGACTTGCTCGTCCTGCCCTGTCCGATAGAGGCGTTCGGACTGGTCCTTCTGGAAGCCATGGTGCATGGCAAGCCTGTGGTCGCCATAAAAGCCGGCGGCCCGGCTGAGATCGTCGAGCACGGTCGAACGGGATTCCTGGTGCCCCCTCGCCAGCCGGCCGAGATGGCCGGTGCCCTGCGTCGTCTTCTCGATGACGAACCGCTCCGCCTCGGCATGGGCTCGGCCGGGCGCAAAAGATACGAAGCCCTGTTCACTCGCGAGCGCATGGCGAAGGCTACGCTGGAGGCCTACCAGTGAA
>DASYBA010000023.1:0-4941 GCA_036501005.1 Candidatus Xenobia bacterium
TGGAGGGGCCTCCGATGACTCAAAACCCATAGGCGGCGGCTCGCCAGCGGCGGTTTCAGCTCAACGGGTTCTTTGGCGAGCGCCGCCAACCGACATGCGCGCCCAATCAACGTCGGCGCTCGTCAAAGAACCCTCTACATTAGCAGCGATCTCACCCCACGAGCAGGAGGCCATCATGGAGTTCACCACAAGTTGGGAGGAGAAAGGGCTGCAGAAGGGGCTGCAGCAAGGGCTGCAGCAAGGGCTGCAGCAGGGACGGGTGGAAGGCGTTCAGCTAGCCGCCAGAATCCTGAAGAAGGTTGTCGAGAAGCGGTTCGGCCCACTCTCCGACACCCTCGCCAGCCAACTGGACAAGATTCAAAGCGAGGAGAAGCTCGGGACTCTTGCCGAGTCAGCCGTTTCATGCCCGTCGCTGGAGGATTTCAGCCATATGGTGCTGTCCATGCTGGAGCAACCAGGCATTTAGTCCAGCACACTCAAGGGTCAGGCCTTGCGGGCGGTTATCACCATCACGTCTGGGAGGGCCAGGTTGAAAGACGCCTTCGGCGCCACCTGCCGAAGCCACTTGACGCAGCGCTCCAGCGCGGGCTGATCCACCAGCGACTGGGCAATGTGCAGAATGTAGTCCAGCGTGACCACTTTCCGGTCCTGTCGAATGCCTTCGACCTTGAAGCCACAGCTCTCCAACATCATCGACAGCGTGCGGCGGGAGAAGAAGAACAAATGCTGAGGGGGGGCGTAGATGCGGGCGTGCCGCCCCAGCATGCGGGTAAACGGATGACTGGTATCGCCGGTGGAGACCACCAACCGGCCCCCAGGGGCGAGCAGTCCGGCAATTTGTCGCAAGGTCTGGGCGGGGTCGTTGAGATGCTCGATGACATCCCACATGGTGACCAGGTCGAAGCTCTGGCCCGAGAACACGTCCAGTGAAGACCCGCAGACGACGTTGAGGCCCCGATCGCAAGCCTGCCGGGCCGCATAGCTGGAGACCTCCAGACCGGTGGCTTGCCAACCTGCGGCGGCCGCCACCTCGAGAAAGAACCCCATGGCCGCTCCGACGTCCAACAACCGGCCGGGCTTCTGCCCCTGGGGCAGCCTCTCGAACTTGGCCCGGAAGGTCTGGCGCAGGTTGTCGCCATCGCCCGCGTAGTCCAGATACCCCTTTCGCTCCGTATCACCGGTGAAGTAGCCGTCGCTATAGAATCTGGCCAGATTGTCCGCGGTCAGATGCCACGCGAGGAACTGCAGCTTGCAGCCCGCGCACTCGACAATCGGATAGCCGAATTTGGCGAACAGCTCCACTTGACGGTCGTTGCCGCATAGATTACAGGGCTTGTGCATCCGGCTGCCCAGCATATGGCT
This sequence comes from Candidatus Xenobia bacterium, assembly GCA_036501005.1. Taxonomy (GTDB): domain Bacteria; phylum Vulcanimicrobiota; class Xenobia; order RGZZ01; family DASYBA01; genus DASYBA01. Next base: position 1,363 of record DASYBA010000023.1, read on the forward strand.
CGAGACTGCGTTCTCCGGCTTGTTCATGCGATCTCCAATGGCCGGTCCTGCGACCGCTCCAAGTGCGAGCCGCACGATTCTCTCCGCTCCCCGGGGTGACCTGCCTGCGTGCTGCCAAGGGGCGGGGTCAGCCCACGCCGAAACCTCCGGCATGAGCCTTGGCATTCGATTGGCAGATGATGTCTTCATTCCGCCACTGGCCGGCGACCTCGCCTCCTTTCGGCGCTGGACTACCTCGCTCGAGTTTCCGGAGACCGGGCGTATAGACTATCTTCAAGGGGTTCTGGAGGTCGACATGACGGCCGAGGAGCTGCAAATCCATGGCACTCGATCCAGCAAATCTCTCCCAGTTTCACCGATCCGCGTCATAGGAAAACATATCCCATGCTTCCATGCCAGCCGTCTGCCAGTCGGCTAGCTCTTGTTGCAGGGCCGGCTCGATGGTGAAATCACGGAGGGGTACAAGAAGGATGGCCCCGCGGGCCTCCACTAGCCTCACTTGGGCATCGGGCTCGAGCCCGTACCGCCGGCAAATCTCAGGCGGCAGAGCAATCTGTCCCATTTGCCCCATGCGAATATCCATCCTTGTCCTCCTGGCAACAGTATAGCCTTTCCCAGACCACTCCGCAAACTCCAGGATAAATCCGACCCGGCCTGAGCACAGCCGACGAATGGAACGTATGGCGGACGGACAGGAGGCGTGTCCCGAAGGAAGTACATGGACGGATCTTTGCCAGGAGAGATAGGATAAAGCTTGACTCCGCTCGTCAGCGTCGTGTTGGAGGAGGTGCTTCGATGAAGGACGATCAAAGTCCTCGCTTCATCCCCGCGCGGCAGTGCCCGGTCTGCCTTGGGCGCCCCGTCTCCATCAACCTCGACCGGTTGTACCGCTGCGCAAGCTGCGGGTTGATCCTCAACGAACGCACCCACAGCCGACAAGAAGACGAGGCCGACTATCGTGGCAAGGTATTCGATACGCCCGCGAGAGTCGTCCATCAGCAGTGGCAGTGGTTCCAGACCGCGCGCGGCGAGCACGGCACCGGACGCCTGTTGGACATCGGGTGTGGCACCGGCCGATTTCCAGCCCAGGCGTCCCAGTACGGTTGGGAGGCGTGGGGGCTGGAGCTGAGCCCAGGCGGCGCGGCGCAGGCGGGCGAGCGGCTGGGCAGTCGTGCGGTGTGCGTCTCACTGTACGACTGGACCCCGCCGGTCGACGGATTTGAGGCCATCACGTTATGGGATGTGTTGGATTATCTGGGCGATCTTCGACTGGCCGCCACCCGGTTGACGGCTTGGCTCCGCCCGGGGGGAACCCTGGTGGTGCGGGTTCGAAACGCAGCCTGGCATGTGCCTTTCATCCGTCTTTACCGAGCGGCGCAGCCCGTCTTCCGCCTGGTGGGCCTGGGCCGCAGCCCCGCCGTCATTCATCGCCACGGGTTCACGGTGCCGTCGCTGGTGGGCCTGCTGCAGCGGGCGGGTCTCCAAGACATCACCGTCCAGCCCGCCACCGTGACGCGCGGCAACCGCAGCCGAGTGTGGGTCTCCCCCCTGCTGGAAGGCGTGCTGACGGTGGCCGCACGTCTGGCAGACCGGATCGGCGATTGGACCGGCTATCGCTGGTACCCGACCCCATCCATCCTGGTGACGGCACGTCGGCCCAACGTTTGACACCACATGCAGGTGGTTCTCGACATCCCAACCCCACCTGGGTACCCGCGCCCTCAGGTGGCCATCCTGCAGGCCAACCTGCCGCCGGGCCCGTGGCCGGTCCGTACGTGGCAGGACTTCAAGTGGGGGTACCGTCAGGGTTCCCTCGGCGAGTAGGCGAAGGCGACAAGAGGGAGTTCTGTGCACAGGCCGTAGAAGACTTGATACATGTCAGGATCGTCCGCCACCGACCGCGTCACTATCATCGTGGCCGTGCCCGAGGGGGCGGATGGCGTTGAGGCCTGCCTGCAGAGCTGCTTGCAGCAGACGTCTGGGAATGTCGAAATCGTCGTGGTCCGGCCGCCCCGGGACGATGACCTTCCGATAGACGATCGCATCATCCTGGAAGAGACGGAAGCCCCACTTGACCTGGCTGCTGCCCTGCAGCGGGGCATGGCGCGGGCCAGCGGCTCGTTCGTGACCTGGCTGAGCCCTCCAGACTTCTATTGCAACACGGCCCTCGAACGCCTTCTGCAGGTTTTCAAAGAGGACCCTCGCTTGTCGGTGGTCTATGCTGACGAAGTCAAGGTGGATGCCGATCAGCACATTGTGGCCCGCCAGAAGAACAAGAGCCCCGAACATCTGGCCCAAGGCAATCCTATCGGTTCCTGTTTCCTGCTGCGGCGTTCGGCCTGGGATGGGGTTGGCGGCCTCTCGGCAACCGAACCGCTCGCCGTCGCCTACGAGTTCTGGCTGCGCGCCTCTCAGCAGCATCTGCTCATGCGCCACCTGCCGGAACCGTTGTTCTATGCGCGCCTCGGAGACGAGGCGGGTCGGCTGGAAGCCGAAAATCGGGTGCGGCAGAAGCACATGCCGGGTCCTGCTGCTCTGCCCCCGCAGTGCGTTGCGTTCAATGTCGGCCGTCCGCCCAAAGCCTCCCGGCTGCGGGGGGTTCGCGACGCCTGGCGGGCCAGCCATTATGCTCTGGTCTCCTGGTGGTACTGGCAAAGAACTCCCGCCCAGGCGGCCATTTTGCTTTACCACTCGGTGGCCGACACCTCGCACCCCCTGTGCGTCCGGCCCGAGCACTTTCGGGCTCAATTGGAATTTCTACAGGCGCACTATCGGGTCATCCCCCTTGCCGACATGGTGGCTCGGTTGTCGGGCGGCGTGCCTCTCCAGGAGCGGGTGGCCAGCCTCACTTTTGACGACGGCTATGAAGATGCGCACTCCATCGTCCTGCCCATGCTGCAACAGTTCAACATGCCCGCCACGTTCTATCTGCCCACCTCGTGGATGGGAGCGGGACAGGCTCCGTCGGCGTGCGGAGCCCTGCCCCTCATGACGTGGGAGCAGGTGCGGGAGCTGGCCCAGCATGGCTTCGACATCGGGGGGCATACCGTCAACCATCTGTCCTTGAAAGACATCCCTCCGTCTGCCGCCCGGCGGGAGATCCAGGAGGGCAGGGCGCGCCTGGAAGAGCAGCTTGGCTGCTCGGTGAGCAGCTTTGCCTATCCGAACGGCAGCTACGATCAACGGATCCGGGACATCGTCGAAGAGGCGGGTTTCACATCGGCGGTCACGGTCGAGGAGGGCCTCGTGTCGCCCGGGGACGATCCCTTCACCCTCAAGCGTCTAGGGGTGGGCCGCTTCATCACGCATGCCCACTTTCGCGCCAAGCTGTCCAAGGCCATGGACTCCTATCGCTTTCTGTCCGGGTCCCCATGATCGAATCAGTCAGTGTGCTGATCGCCTCCCGCGGCAGGGAGGAAGAATTGCGTCGGGCAGTCCAAAGCATTTTCGCAGCAGTGCCCCCGGGCCGCCCGGTGGAATTGGTTCTCGCTTCCAGCGGGTCACCCGCCACCGCCCTGGCCATGCATCGACTGGCAAAGGAAGCCCCGCCGTGGCTTAAAGCTCTGGTGGTCGAGGTGG
>DASYBA010000024.1:0-3304 GCA_036501005.1 Candidatus Xenobia bacterium
TGCGCAAGGGTTAATGTCGGAACAGCAAGAACGCCACCAAGGACATGACGAACCCGATGGGCAGCGTGACCACCCACGCGAGCGCGATCTGCTTCACGGTCTTCCACTGCACCGACGTGGTGTGCAATCCAACCCCGAAGATGCTCCCGCAGGCCACGTGGGTGGTCGATACGGGCAGGCCTGGCGCGGAGGCGAGGATGACGAGCAGGGCCGTCGTGCCGTTGGCGACCGCGCCCTGACCTTCGCTCAGACGCGTGATGTCCTTGGACATCTTCTCCGCGACTGGACGGGAATTGAGCCAGCCTCCGACCCCCATGCTGATGGCCCACCACGATGACACCGTGCGCGGCTGACACGCCAGACATCCCAGCTACGCCGCCGGGATCCTGGATGCTCCAGTGCATGCGGTTCGCTACGCCCAGGTTGGCGCAGTGCTCCTTCGCTTCGTCGCAGACCGTGATCAGCACATTTTCGTGGCGAGGTATAGGCTGCGGTCGATACATAGCAACAGGGCGGGGGGGAGGGGCCGGCGGGTCCCAGTCAGCGGACGGGCCCGCCAGAATGCAGCGTACCCGCCCGCTGCGGGTCCGCTGTGTGTTCCAGGCGCGCGCCATCAATACCACTCAGCGTGTCACCGGCAAACGATAGCCAAGTCTCTCGCCCTTCACCGCTAAAGCGATAGTTGTACCCTGCTGGTGTTGCCGCGCAGCGGAAACTCGATTACAGGGGCCATTACCTGGGTTCTCTGGAGGCCTGGATGCAAACGGTGGTCCGTCAGTGCATCCAGAGGATGAGACACGGTGCACCACGTCTTGACGGCGGGCGGAGTGTCGTAGGATAGCGACCTGTACCCGACGACCCCGGTGCCCAAAAGAAGCATCACCAGGAAGCCCGGCACGGAGATCCATGTGACCAGGGAGCGGGCGGGTTGTCACGTAGCCAGCGACCAATCCGAAGAGAAGGGCATTCAGCGCGACAACCCCCAACACGCTGCGACGTCGTCTGCCACCCGCCATAAAAACGCCAGGGAAGGTCCCCGACACCCACGCCCAATATGGCCGCTACGATAGCTGCTGCTGGCGTCAGGACGACCACTCGTGCCCAGTCGATAGAGCTGCTCTGGCGACTCATTTCGGCCCGCTTATGTCAGGAAGTGCCGGTATTTTCGCCGGCTCTCGGTATACCGTTCACCGGCAAAAATATCTGGGGTCGACGTGTCGTTATTTTCACCGGCTCCCGGTTTACCATTCGCCGGCAAAAATATCGAAGCATGGCTAGCGGTACCCTACCAGGAGGAAGATGGTGGCGTCGATCATGATGTGGACGAGAAGAGGAGGAAGATGCTGACGTGGACGAGGAGAGGCGTGAGTAGCCCTCCAGAGCGTCCAGGCGTTGCTGGACGGAGGTCAGCACTCGTCATGTTTCTGGAGCTTGGCTGCATCGGCGATGAGAGACCGGCAAAGCAGCCGCGCGGCCCGACCATCTCTTGCAGAACGGCGTCCTGTTTGTCCCGCAGCGTTGACCTTCATGGCGTCCGCCATCGCCCGCTGCGCGCGGCCTCCTCGTTTTGACAAAAGATCTCCACGGTCGCTCCTTCCTCATATACATCCAGACCGTCAGAGCTCCCGGGCCAGTTCCTCCAGGAACGCCACCATGAACTGGTGGCGGCGGGCCGCTTCCGAGCGGGACCCTTCGAAGTGCATGCCCTCGGACAACCTCAATAGCTTCACCTTGAAATGATCCACGGCCCATCGACGGTCGTCCAAAGCACGCTCAGTCTGGCCGAGCGGATCCTCGGGGTGATAGAACTCTCCGCCGCCCATCGCCTGCGCGCACGCGAACGTGCGGGCGATACCGATAGCCCCCAGAGCATCCAGCCGGTCGGCGTCTTGCAGTACCGCGCCGAGAGCCGTCTCAGCCGACTGTCCGGCCGACCAGTTGCTCCCCGCCACCGCCTTGACAATCGTATCGATTTCAACCGCCGTATAGCCCGCGGTCTCCAGCTCCCGGACCGCCAGCACAGCAGACTGCTGCCCGGCGATACTTCTATCGGGATGGTTCTTGGGCACCTTCGCCAGATCGTGCACCAAGGCTGCCGCTCCCGCAAGCTCCAGGTCGGCCCCGGCCTCCTCCGCCAGCCTCAGACTCCACTGATAGACGCGCAGCATGTGCGCCAGGTCGTGGGACAGGTCGGTGCCCGACTCCAGCCGCTCGAAGAGGGCCTGTTGGCGAGGGGTCAGGGCGGGGTGGGACCGAATGACGACGTAGCGGGCGCCGGGTTGGCCTGGCTCTTGACCACCAGTCCGAGCGACTGGTTGATGCTGCGCAACAGGCTCTGCGCCGAGCTGCCCAGTTCCATGTAGGTCCGCTCAAGCGCCCCGAAGGCCTCCGGCGACTTGCTGACGATACGGAACAGGGGTTGCAGCATCAGCTCTTCCTGCACCCGCTTGCCGACTTCTTCGCTTTCACCCACGGTCTGCTCGAGTTCCTTGAGCATCATGCCGGCCGGGCTGAGGGGAGGGGTCTGCACCAGACCGTCCATGTAGTGTTGATTGGCGCTCTTGGTCGCCGCCTTGACCTTGTCAGGGTCCAACACCCGCATGATGGCAAACGACAGCAACTGATTCTGCAGTTCCTGGCGCAAGATGACCCCGCCGTCGAACTTCTCGTGGCGCTCCTGCAGCGTGCGGGTGACTTCTTCGGACTGGATGATGGCCAGCACCAGCTTCTTGAGCTCCATGAGATACACGAAGTTGTCGCCCTGGCACTGAATATTGAGGGCCTTGGCGGCGTCATTGTAGGCTTGCATGGCGGGGGACTGGGCCGGCGCGGCAGCCGCCGCACCAGGCATGGACGGGTTCTGGCCAGGAAACATGAGAAGAAACCTCCCTCGCCAGCCATTTCCGTGGCCCGCCGTCGGATCCTGTTCTTGACGGCGAATTAACAGCCCGTCCGCAAGGAGACGCTGGGGCGGCCAGGAAATGCGATGTCCGCATGATCGGTCGTCCCCGTGCCAGCAGCCCCTGGCGCGTCAGTCTCCTGAACCTCGTCATCCTGCTCGTCATCCTCATCCCGTGCGCCGTAGGCGTGGGTGTGTTCGGTTGGGCGCAGCACAAAATGGAGGAAGTTCCCCAGGACGTCGTTCCCGACGGGGCGCTCGGCATCATGAAGGTCATGGAGCACCACGGCACCACCTTCAACCACCGAGACAGCATGAACATCCTGGTGCTCGGCATCGACTACAACTGGACCGACAGCACCCACCTGCCGTACAGCGCCGGCGCTCGTTCCGATACCATGTTCG
>DASYBA010000025.1:0-3055 GCA_036501005.1 Candidatus Xenobia bacterium
CAGAGCGGCCTCATCTCGAGCCGACAACACCAGCAGGTGCCAGGGCCTCGTCGGGCCTGTGGCGGCCGGGACGGCGGGAGCCTCCTCCACCACGACGTGAGCATTGGTGCCGGAAAACCCGAACGAGCTGACCCCTGCGACCCGGGGCGAAGCCCCTCGGGGCCAGGTCTGGGCTTCGGTGGGGAAAGCGAAAGGGGTTCCCCGCAGGTCGACCATGGGGTTGAGGCTCTCAAAATGCAGATTGGGGGGAATCGTCTGGTGCTGCAGGGCGAGCACGACCTTGATGAGACCGGCGATGCCGGCGGCCGCCTCGGCGTGGCCGAGGTTGGTTTTCACCGCGCCCAGCCAGCATGCCGACCCGTCCGTCCGTGGCTTGCCCACCACGGCCTTGAGGGCTTCCAACTCAATCGGGTCGCCCAGGACCGTGCCCGTACCGTGGGTCTCGATGAAGCCGTAAGCCTCCGGCGAGATCCGTGCGTGCTGGATGGCAGACCGCAACAGGGCTTGCTGCGACAGCACGTTGGGGGCGGTCAGCCCGCTGGAACGGCCATCGTTGTTGACGGCGGTGCCGCGAATCACGGCCCGAATCGGGTCTCCGTCGTGCTGCGCCTGGCGCAGCCGCTTGAGCACCACCATCCCACAGCCTTCACCGCGCACAAACCCGTTGGCCGCGGCGTCGAAGGTCTTGCAGCGTCCATCGGGGGCGAAAGCGTGCCAGCTCGCGACCCCCTCCATGATGCCGGCCGACAAGATGACGCTGGCGCCCCCGACCAGCGCCAGGTCGCAATCTCGGTCTCGCAGGCTTTGGACCGCCAGATGTACGGCCACCAGGGAACTCGAACAGGCGGTGTCCACCACCAGGGCAGGCCCCTGCAGGCCCAGCACAAAGGCGATGCGGCCGGCACTCATGTGGTTGCCGTTCCCGGTGCCCCAGTAGACGTCGAAGTCAACTGGGTCGAGGCGAGTCTTGGCCAGATCCAGGTACTCGTTGTTGTAGACGCTGAGAAAGACGCCCACCGACTTCTCGGCCAGACTATCGGGGGGCTGGCCGGCATTCTCGAGAGCTTCCCAGGAGGTTTCCAGCAGCATGCGCTGGCGAGGATCGAGACTGACGGCCTCCCGGGGCGAGACGCCAAAAAACAACGGCTCGAACATCTGCAGGGCATCGTCGTCCAAGAGACCGGCCCAACCCGCCCCGGGAAATCGCTTGGCGTCCACCGGTCGGTCCAGTCGGCCGGGCGGGATGTCGCCCACCGCGTCCCGCCGGTCCATGAGGAGCTGCCAGAAAGACTCGGGGTCGGCCGCCCCGCCCGGGAGTCGGCACCCCATGCCGATCACGGCAATCGGTTCGGCGGCGGCAGCTTCCAATTCGGAGACCCGCGCTTGAAGCTTCTGAATGATGAGCAGCGCTCGACGCAGTTTTTCTTCGGGAGACTCAGGTGTCATGAGAAAATCCTTGCACTTGTGCCCACGCGGTTTCGAGCAGGGCATCCGCTTCGTCGGCCGTCAGAGCCTGGGTCGGCGTGTCCTCCACGGGGTCCGGCTCGGGCGCCGCGCTGCCGTTGACCTGTTCTATCAAGTGACGAGTCAGCGCGGTGACGTTGCCATACGTCCAGAGCAAAGTGGCGGGCAGCGTCAACCCGAGGCCGGCTTCCAACCCGTTGCGCACTTCCAGCCCCATCAACGAGTCCAGGCCCAGGCTCTTGAACGGGGCGGCCGGGTCGAGACGAGTGGGATCGAGCCGCAACACCCTGCCGACCTGCTGCTGAATGAAGCTCGCCAGCAGGGCTGCCCGGGCGGCCGAGGGGGCCGCCAGCAAGGTGGTCAGGAAGGCCCCGCCCGGGGCCCGCAGCTCTTCAGTCTCGAGCAATCGAGAGAAATAAGGCGAACGCGACACTCGGGGGTGGAAGGCCACAAAGCTGCGCATGTTCACGCGGGCCACGCCCATCTGGGCGAAGTCACCGGCCAGCAGGCGCCCCAGCACCTCGAGCCCCTCCTCCGCCGTCAAACTCTCAGAATCGCCCTGTTGCAAACGCTCGCCCACCGTTCCTGCGCCGACCCCGACCTGGGCAAAGAGGCCCCAGTTGACGCTCAGCGCGGGTCGGCCGGTGCCCCGCCGGAAGCCAGCCAGGGTGTCGAGGAACGTATTGGCGGCCGCGTAGCCCGCCGCGCCCGCATGCCCCAGCAGGGCCGAGCCGGAGGAGTACAGCACGAAAAAGTCCAGACGGCTGGACGCCGTCAGAACGTGGAGATTCCACGCCCCCAGGGCTTTGGCCGCCATGCCCTGCCGCAGATCTGCCAGGCTGAGCTGCGAAACCACCGCGTCGGCCAGACCGACGGCCGTGTGAAAGATACCGGCCACCGGGGGCATCGACTGCGAGACAGACTCCAGCACGGCCCCCAGGCTGCCGCGATCGGCCACGTCGGCCGCGCAGACCGTGACCTTCGCCCCGCTCGCCTCCAACTCTGCGACCGTCGAGGCGCTGGCGCCATCCGCCGCGCCCCGGCGAGACACCAGGACGAGGTAGCGCGCCCCGCCGGCGACCAGCCAGCGGCACAGCGCACGAGCCAGGCCCCCCAGGCCCCCGGTGATCAAGTAGCTAGCGTCCGGCCGCAGGAGGGCGACATGTTCGGGCAGCCGCACGCCGGCCGGGAGCCCTCGCACCAGCCTGCCCGCGTAGCGCCGGCCGTGCCGCCAGGCGACCTCTTCATCCTCGGAGCGCCCCGCGATCTCGTCCCAGAGCAGCGTCACGTCCTGCTCCGATGGCTGAGGGTCGAGGTCCACCCGGGTGGGACGCAGCTCTGCATGCTCCAGCGCCAGGGTTCGACCCAGGCCCCACAGGGCGCCCGGCGCCACCGACGTCGGCGCGGCGCCTGCCACGGTCTGGGTGCCTCGGGTGACGAGCCAGAGCTGCGGCAGGTCGCGCCAGCCGGCTCGACCGAGCGCCTGCACCAGGTGCAGAGCGCTCCCGCATCCCATGAGCAGCGCCTCGTCGAACACCTCATCGGCAGCGTCCAGGCTCCACAGGTGCAGGACGCCCCGGCAGGGGCGACC
>DASYBA010000026.1:0-3471 GCA_036501005.1 Candidatus Xenobia bacterium
AAGGTAGAGCACCTCGGCCACCACCTTGCCGTCTTGCATGTGTCGAATGGCGTGCGTGACTCGGGCTCCCAACACCACCGTGCCGTGCAAGGCCGCCGCCAGCCGGGTGATGATCTGATCGTTGCCCCCCTTGACGTGATAGTTCTTCTCGCCCCCAAAGAGAAAGGTTCGATACTCCAGGATGGCCGACAACGCACTGAAGCTTTCGGCATTGGAGGCCAGCTCGACCTCGATGGTCAGCCGCAGCGCCATGTCGACCTTGCGAGACAGGTGGCGGGCCTTCAGCCAGTCGCTGTACGACTCGTTCTGCGTCGCCAGGACCCGCGGCGTGAGCCCCTTGGTCGTCGCCTCGGTGTAGATGGACTCCATCTCCTTGAGCGCGGCGTCGAACGGCTTTCGTTCCGCCGGCGTGAACAGTTTCTGGAAGTACGCCTCTCGAGTATCCTGCACAAACGGATAGAGATGGTTGTCGATGATGAGGCTGGACCAGGCGTCGTCCGTGCCCTCCAGGTCCAGGCCCAGCTCTTTCGTGATGCCGAGAAGCGGGCTCTTCTCCCAGATTTCCTGCATGCCGTATTCGGCTGCGAGGTCGCCATAGTGGGCCGTCCCAATGCGCCCCCCGAGACGATCCGAGGTCTCCAGGACGCACACTTTGTAGCCCCGCTGCTCCAGCTTCCAGGCGGTCACCAGGCCGCAGATGCCGCCCCCAATCACGACCACCTGGGGATGATCCGGGACTTCCGCCGCGCCCACAGGCACGACCCACATCAGCAGCATGGAGAGAAGAAGAATCAATTTTCGCATAGGCGACGGGGGTTCTTTTATCGGGCGGCCCCCTCCTCCGAGGCTGATGCCGCTTCGTTACCCGGTCGTTACGCTTGTGCAACTCATGTGCGCTACACTCAGACCATGTCGATCCAGGTCGTTCCCCCGCCGCTCGTCCGACGCGGCACGTCTCACTCTGCCGTCGGGAGGTGCCGAGTGTACAGCGCCACCATCCAGGTGCAGGCTGCCTACGCGCCGCAACTGCTGGACCTGACCTCCTACCTGCAGCCTGAGGTGCAACGCTCCGGCATCACGGCGGGCACGTTGACCGCTTTCTGCATGCACACGTCGTCCGCGCTGATCCTCAACGAGGACGAGCCTCTCCTCCACCATGACCTCGAGGCCTTCCTCGAAGAGGTGGCGTCGTCCCATCGCCGCTACCTGCACGACGATTTGAGCCAACGCCAGGACGACGTCGAGCCCGACCACGGCCGCAACGCCCACGCCCACCTCAAGCAGATGGTGCTGGGCGCCAGCATCACCATGCCCATCGTCGAGGGGCGACCCTGGCTGGGATGCTGGCAGCACCTCTTCTTCCTCGAACTCGATCGGGTCCGTCCCCGGACCATCCTTCTGCAGCTCACCGGCGTGTGAAGCGGCGGGCCTTCCTGGCGACCCTGTGCGCCCTGGCGGCCTATGGGGCCTCCCCCTGGGACGACCTGCGGCGGCTCGTTCCCCTCATCACGTCTGATGAGCCCCAATACCCCGGTGCCGCCCGCCTGTTCAATCCTCGACTGGCCAGCCGGCCCGCCGCCATCGCCCGCCCCACCACGGCAGAGCAGATCGCCGACTGCCTGGCCTTCTGCCGCGCCCAGGCCATGCCGTTCGCCGTTCGCTGCGGCGGTCACAGCTACGAGGGCTTGTCGGCCACCGACGGGCTCCAGATCGACGTGGCCGAATTCAACGAGGTCCGCTTCCTCTCCGAGCACGCCGTGCGTCTAGGGGCCGGACATCGGCTGGGCGCGGTCTACGAAGCCCTCGCGCCCCACGTCCTGGGCATGGCGGCCGGCACGTGCCCGACGGTCGGCATTTCGGGCTACACGCTGGGCGGCGGCTATGGGTTCACCGCTCGCCAGCAGGGCCTGGCCATCGACAACCTGCTGGCCGTGGAGATGGTCCTGGCATCGGGCCAGACGGTGCGGGCGACCCCCCGACAGCATGCCGACCTCTTCTGGGCATGTCGCGGCGGCGGGGGCGGAAGCTTCGGGGTGGCGACGGCGTTCGAGTTCCACCTGTTGCCCGTGCCCGAAACCTCCGTCTTCGAAGTCACCTGGCCGTTCGCCGACCTGGACGAGGCGATGAGGCGGTGGCAGGCCTGGGGGCCGCACGCTCCGGACGGCTTGACCTCGGAGTTAATCGTGCACGCCAAGGGCCAGGGGGACGTGAAGGTCACGGGCCTCTTCCTGGGGCCCGCCGGCCATCTCTCCCGCCTGGTACGGCGAGGCCTGGGGCGTGACGGATGGGTGCGCAGCCTCCCCTGGCTCGACGCCTTCAAGTACTTTGGCGGGGGTAACACCCGTCTATCCCCGCCGTGGAAAGCGAAGTCGGACTTCCTGGCTCGGCCGTTGGAGGCCGACGGTCTGGACGTGCTCACACACTATCTGTCGATGCATGGAGACCGGGCGGGCAAGGTGGCGTTCGAGGCCTTCGGCGGCGCCATTGCGCGGGTCGCCCCAGACGCCACCGCGTTCTGGCATCGCCATGCCATGGCGTGTGTTCAATACGCGGTGTACTGGAAACGCACCGGTGATGCGGCCCAGGCCTGGCTGCGCGACATGCACCAGGCCATGCGCCCGTTCGTCACGGGTGGTGCGTATCAGAACTACTGCGACCTGGACCTATCGGATTGGGGCAGAGCCTACTACGGCCAGAACTTCGAACGCCTGTGCGCGATCAAGCGGAAGTACGATCCGCAGAACGTCTTCCGGCACGCTCAGAGCATACCGCTCTAGAATCTGGGGAAGCTGGGCGTGGCTCGCCGGGTGAAGGGCAGGATGCCAGGATGGAGCGGCCGGTGCGCGGCGGGCTCCCGAGTCGTCTGCTCGAACACTTCCTGGAACGACAGAGCCTGTTGCACCGGGGGACGCCACGAGTGGGAGAGGTTCGAACCGCGGGCCATGGCGTCCATCAGTCAGCTCCAATCAATGTGAGTGTTGTCACATTGTAACAGGACTTTATGAACATTTTGGTGCTATTGTGTTAAAAAGTTCAGCGAACTCGGTAATCTGCATCACCTAGTCGCGGCTCGAGCCTCGTTGACCAGGGAGAGACCGAGATTGGCCAGGGCGTACGGCACGGCGAAGCCCAGGGTCGCCACCGCCACGTCGCGGGTGAGCAGGTAGAGAACTGCGAAAGAGAAGACGCAGAAGGCGGGCAGCAACCGCTTTGAGCCGGTGAACTTCAGCTTCATGAAGGGGATGTCGCACACCATCAAAAGACCCAGGGTCATCGGGACGAGCAGGAAGAGCGGCATGCCGCCGGCAGTGATGGACATGCCGGTCAGCACCAGCCCGGCCATCGGAATCGGCATGCCTCGGAAGGCGTCCTTCTGAATGCGAGGGTCATAGCGGGCCAGCCGTAGAGCCCCGCAGACCAGGTAGATCATCAGCGCGATGACTGCCCCCATGTCGATCTGCCACTCCGGAT